>NZ_JBQKUH010000036.1:0-46590 GCF_054968485.1 Leisingera sp. G5_S3_59_S7 | reverse complement strand
CGGTGGCGGCCTTCTCGCGGCAGATGCAGCCGCGGGCGTGATCGTTGATCAGCCCCATTGCTTGCATGAAAGCGAACGCCGTGGTGGGGCCGACAAATTTCCAGCCGCGTTTTTTCAGCGCCTTGGACAGCGCAACGGACTCCGGGCTGGTGGAGGCGGTCTGCGGTTCCGGCAGGTCTTCCGGCTTCGGCTCAAAACTCCAGAAAAACGCGGCCAGCGAACCCGTCTCCGCCACCAGTTCCCGGGCGCAGGCGGCGTTGTTGATCACCGCCTCGATCTTGCCGCGGTGGCGGATGATGCCCTTGTCCTGCAAGAGCCGCTCCACGTCCGCCGCGCCGAACTTGGCCACCTCGTTGTAATCGAACCCGGCAAAGGCCGCGCGGAAGTTCTCGCGCTTGTCCAGAATGGTGCGCCAGCTGAGGCCGGACTGGAAGCTTTCCAGGCAGACTTTCTCGAACAGGCGGATGTCGTCGCCCACCGGATAGCCCCATTCCTCGTCGTGGTAGCGCAGAAAGTCCGGCGCCGAGGCGCTCCAGCCGCAGCGGGGCAAACCGTCGGCGGCGGTGAACAAACTGCTCATTCCCCTGCCCGCAGAAAATCAAGCCGGGGATCCATCATGGTCGGCGCGACGCCAATGATTTCGGGCTCAACGACGCCGCCGGTCACAAAGGGGTCCTGCGCGACGCGGCCGGCCAGCGCCTCCTCGCTTTCTCCCACAGCCAGGATTGCGCCGCCCTCGCCGTCGGTCATCGACCCGGCGGCAAGAAAAACCCCGTCCTCAAACCCCTGCTGAAGCCAGGCCTTGTGGCCCTCCAGAAATTCGGCCAGACGGTCCTTCTGCGCCGCAAACGAAAGCAAAATGAAATACATGCGTGTCTCCTGTGATGAGTGTTATGCGGGGTGATCCGTTGGCATCTGATCCCGGAGCCAGTCCTGCATCAGCGCCACTTCACGGCTGATGAAATCCGCGTCGCCAAACGCCTGTGCCAGTGTCGCCGCCCCCTGGCTGCGGGCCAGCAGGTGCATGGCCAGGGCGTCCGCCCCTTCGCCGCAACCCAGCTCCTCAAACTGGCGGCGCAGCCAATCGCGGAACAGCGTGAAAAGGGCAGCGGCCTGATCCTGCGCCGCATGGTCCAGCTTGCCAAGTTCCGCCACCAGCGTGCCAACCGGGCAGCCGTAGAGGGTGATCTTGGCCTGGTTGGCGGTCAGGATGCGGATAAAGCAGGCTATCCGGTCCAGCGGGCTGGCGGACGCCGTTTGCCAGTCGCTCAGCATAGCGCGTGTGCTGGCCATGCGGCGTGTGATCACGGCGTCAAGGATCTCGTCCTTGGTCTTGAAATGGTAGTAGAAATTGCCGCGGGAGATGCCGACAGCAGCGGCAATGTCCGCAAATGACGTGGCCTCGAACCCGCGCTCATAGAACAGCTGATCAGCTGCTTCCGCAATCCGGTCTTTGGTTGTTTCCTGCGTCATCCAAACCCCTAGGACAATTGACCTACATCCTTCTTAGGGCAAATGTCCTAATTCCGCAACCATTCGAATCCCGGTGTAAAACCACCGGCATCCGCTCAGCGCTTTCCAGCGAAGAAACCCTTGAGCAGCGCGCTGGCCTCGCCTTCGGCAATCCCTTCATAAACCTCTGGCGCGTGATGCGCCTGCGGGTGGGAGAACACACGGGCGCCATGCGCCACGCCGCCGGACTTGGGGTCGGAGGCGCCATAGTAAACCCGGCGGATGCGGGCGGCGGCGATGGCGGCGGCGCACATGGCGCAGGGCTCCAGCGTGACATAAAGGTCGTAGCCCGTGAGCCGCTCGCTGCCCAAGGCGGCGCAGGCCTCGCGGATGGTCAGGATCTCGGCATGGGCAGTGGGATCGTGCAGCTCGCGGGTGCGGTTGCCCGCCAGCGCCGCCACCTGTCCGTCCGGCGCAATCAGAACGGCGCCCACCGGCACCTCGCCCCGCCCTGCCGCCGCCCGCGCCTGGTCCAGCGCCTTATCCATATGCGATTTGAATGCCATGCCCCTTCCTGCCCGCGATTGCCCGCTTTCGCAAGGCGGCGGAATGCTCTATGGCACTGGCATGAGCAAAACACCCGCATCCCCCAAGGGCAAACCGGCCCCGAAATCACAGCCCCGCAAGGCCCCTGCCAAACCTGAAGGCGCCGCGCCCGAGGGCGACCGCATCGCCAAGGTCCTGTCGCGCGCAGGCATCGCCTCGCGCCGCGAAGCCGAGCGCATGATCGCCGAGGGCCGCGTATCGGTGAACGGCAAGAAGATCGACAGCCCGGCGCTGAACGTGACCGCGGCAGACCGGATCAGCGTTGACGGCCAGCCCTTGCCGGAGGCCGAAGCGCCGCGGATGTGGCTGTATTACAAACCCATCGGGCTGGTGACCTCGAACAGCGACGAAAAAGGCCGCAAGACGATCTTTGACGAGCTGCCGGAGGACATGCCGCGGGTGATGACGGTCGGCCGCCTCGACCTCAACTCCGAGGGGCTTTTGCTGCTGACAAACGACGGCGGCATCAAGCGCAAGCTGGAGCTGCCCGCCACCGGCTGGCTGCGCCGCTACCGGGTGCGGATCAACGGCCGCCCCAAGGACGAGGATTTCGCCCCTCTGCGCAAGGGCCTGATGATCGAGGGCGAGAGGTTCCAGCCGATGACGGTCTCGCTGGACCGCCAGCAGGGCGCAAACGCCTGGCTGACCGTGGGCCTGCGCGAAGGCAAGAACCGCGAGATCCGGCGTGCGATGGAGGATATCGGCTTCAGCGTGAACCGGCTGCTGCGGGTGTCTTACGGGCCGTTCCAGCTGGGCAACCTGAAACCGGGCGAGGTCGAGGAACTGCGCGCCCGCGTGGTGCGCGACCAGTTGGGGTTGGAGCCGGAAGAGGAAAAACCGGCCGCCCGCCCCACCCGCGCGCGCGGCGGCAAGCCGGCAGGAAAGCCGATGGGCAAGCCCGCAGGCAAACCAGGCGGGAAACAGGCGTCGCAGGCGCCTGGCAAAGCGGGCAGGCCCGCAGGCAAAGCCCCGCCCTCCCGCGGCGCCCGGCCGGAACAGCGCGGCGGCGGTAAACGCCCCGCCGGCAAGAATCCCCGCCGCTGAGCCATTTACCGCGGACTTCCCCCTAGCAACAGCGCCAGCTATCCCCTAGATTTCCAATCAGTTAATCTTCGCTGGCCGTTCCTGGGGGAGCTTGCGTGCAGAAAATCGCCTATGTCGCCCTATTGATCCTGATGTTCGGCCTCAGCACTGGCTGGATTGTGGGGGGCTGAGCGGATGGCACAGCGTTACGGCGGCAAACACAGCCCCGGCAGCAAACCCGGGCCGGAAGGCCCTGCTCCGCAGCAGTCTTACCGCAATGCCCAGGTGGACCCGGTCGGGGTGCGCGCCAACGTGCTCTTTGTGCCGCCCGCACTCCTGGCCCTGCTGTCGCTGAACGACGGCGCCACCGGGCTGGCGCTGGGGCTGCTTGGCGCAGGCCTGTGGACCAGCGGCGCCTTCCTGCTGCGCGAGGGGCTGCAGGCTGAGGCCGCCTATACCGCCCGCAAGGTGGCCCGCAGGCCCGCCCTGCCCCGCAAGATCTTGGCAGCACTGCTGGCCGGCGGCGGCGCGGCGCTGGCTGCGTGGAAGGCCGAACCCGGCATACTGATTGCCGCCATTTACGGCGCCGCGGCAACGGGTTTGCATATCACCGCCTTTGGCATCGACCCGCTGCGGGACAAGGGTGTGGCAGGCGCCGACACCTTTCAGCAGTCCAGGGTGGCCCGCGCAGTGGATGAGGCCGAGCAAAGCCTTGCCGCCATGAAGGACGCCGCCCTGCGCGCCCGCGACCGCCGGGTGGAGGCACGGGTGGAACAGTTCCAATCTGTTGCCCGCGAATTGTTCCGCACGGTTGAGGAAGACCCGCGCGACCTGACTGCGGCGCGGAAGTACCTGACCGTTTATCTGCAGGGCGCCCGTGACGCGACGGTGAAATTTGCCGACATTTACGCCCGCAGCCAGGACGCGCAGGCGCGCGAGGGTTATTTGGCGCTGCTGGATGATCTGGAACAGAACTTTGCCGCGCGCACCCGCAAGATGCTGGTGGAAGACCGCACGGACCTGACGATTGAGATTGATGTGCTGCGCGACCGTTTGCAGCGTGAAGGGGTCCATCTGGACCGCAACTGATTAGCGAGGAAGCCGTTCATGTCGGAAGCTGTCCAACAGAAAGCCGCCCAGGCCGAAACACTGGTAAAAGAGGTCACGGCCATCGAACTGCCGGAACCTGTGGCGGAGGTGCAGCCGCTTGAGCAGGCCGATGCCCCCACCAGCGAGGCGATCCGGGTGCGCATGGACCAGCTCGACATGGCGGACACCAATTCGATCATCCATTTCGGCTCTGCCGCACAGGCCGAGCTGCAGACAATCAGCCAGGCGATGCTCTCGGATGTTCGCAATAAGGACGTGGGGCCTGCAGGCGACAGCTTGCGCAATATCGTGACCACCATCCGCGGCTTCTCGGTCTCCGAACTGGACATCCGCCGCAAGCCGACCTTGTGGGAGCGTCTTTTGGGCAGGGCCGCCCCCTTTGCCAAATTCACCGCGCGCTATGAGACGGTGCAGGAGCAGATCGACAGGATCACCGATGACCTGCTGGGCCATGAGCATCAGCTGCTGAAAGACATCAAGTCGCTCGACCTGCTGTATGAGAAGACGCTGAACTTCTACGACGAGCTGGCGCTGTATATCGCGGCAGGCGAGGCCAAGCTGGCGCAGCTGGACGGCGAGGACATCCCGGCCAAGGAAGCCGAGGTGCAGGCTGCCGCCGAAAACGATCAGGTCATGAAGGCGCAGGAGCTGCGCGATCTGCGCGCAGCCCGTGATGATCTGGAACGCCGGGTGCATGATCTCAAGCTCACCCGCCAGGTCACCATGCAGTCGCTGCCGTCGATCCGGCTGGTGCAGGAGAACGACAAGTCGCTGGTGACCAAGATCAACTCCACCCTGGTCAACACCGTGCCGCTGTGGGAAACCCAGCTGGCGCAGGCACTGACCATCCAGCGCTCCGCCCAGGCGGCCGCCGCGGTGCGCGACGCCAATGACCTGACCAATGAGCTCTTGACCTCCAACGCCGCCAACCTGCGCCAGTCGAACGAGATGATCCGCCAGGAGATGGAGCGCGGCGTCTTTGACATTGAGGCCGTGAAACAGGCCAATGCGGATCTGATCGGCACCATTCAGGACAGCCTGCGCATCGCCGATGAGGGCAAGGCCAGACGCGCCGCCGCAGAGGCCGAACTGCAAAAGATGGAGGCCGAGCTGCGCGACACGCTGGCTGCCGCCAAGTCCCGCCGCGACGGGACTGGCGACACCGCGGGCACCGCGGTGCCGAACTGAAACCGGTGGCAGGCGTGCGGGCGCATAACGCGGTTTGGAAAGGCGGAGCGGCACTGGCCGGGCTGGCTGCCCTGGCGGCATGCCTGCCGTTTGACCAGCCGGAATCGCTGGTGCCGCAGCCCCGCCCTGCCGTGCCGGAACCTGCAGTCTACAAACCCTCCGCCGACAGCGCACAGCTGGCCTACTACTACAACGCCTTGCAGCGCGACCTGCTGACCCGCGGCCTGCTGCGAACCGACGGCGGCGGACCGGACACGCCTTATGATGCCGAAGATCTGGCGGAGAGCTTCGAAGCGCTGGCGTTTTATGATGAATACGGCGGCTCCGGCATATCCGGCGGATTGGGCCGCTGGGAAGGCCCGGTGCGGATCGCGGCAGAGTTCGGCCCCTCGGTGCCCGCGGCCCGGCGGGCTGCGGACACCGAGACGCTGAACGCCTACGCCGCCCGGCTGGCCCGGATCACCGGCCACCCGATCGGCACCGTGGCCGCGCGCGGCAATTTCCACGTGATCTTTGCCAGCCTCGACGACAGCGCCTTTGTGGCCGAGCGCGTGCGCGAACTGCTGCCCGCGATCAGCGCCAAGGACCTGTCGCTGCTGGCCGCGCCGCCGCGCAGTTTCTACTGCCTGGTGGTGGCAGGCGGGCCGCAGAGCAATCCGCTGTCCTACACCCGCGGAGTGGCGCTGATCCGGGCCGAGCACCCGGACCTGGTACGCAAAAGCTGCGTGCATGAGGAAGTGGCGCAAGGTCTGGGCCTTCGCAACGACAGCCCGCGGGCGCGGCCCTCGATTTTCAACGACGATGACGAATTTGCGCTGCTGACCAGCTTTGACGAAAAACTGCTGCAGATGCTGTATGATCCAAGACTGAAAACGGGCATGAGCGCCGAAGACGCCCGCCCCGTGATCCGCATTCTCGCCCGCGAGGCGATGGGCCAGGAACTGTAGGCCGCCAAAGGAAGAGGACCTGAAACATGGGTATTTTCGATTTTCTCAAGGGCGAATTCATTGATGTCATTCACTGGGTGGATGACACTCGTGACACCATGGTCTGGCGGTTCGAGCGCGAGGGCCATGCCATCAAATACGGCGCCAAGCTGACGGTGCGCGAGGGCCAGGCAGCAGTGTTCGTGCATGAGGGGCAGCTGGCGGATGTGTTCACCCCGGGTCTCTATCTGCTGGAGACCAACAACATGCCGGTGCTGACGACGCTGCAGCATTGGGACCATGGCTTCCAATCGCCGTTCAAGTCGGAGATCTACTTTGTCGACACCACCCGCTTCAGCGATCTGAAGTGGGGCACCAAGAACCCGATCATCTGCCGCGATCCGGAATTCGGCCCGGTGCGGCTGCGCGCCTATGGCACCTATACGATCAAGGTCGCCGACCCCGCCCGCTTCCTGAGCGAGATCGTCGGCACCGATGGCGAGTTCACGATGGACGAGATCTCCTATCAGATCCGCAATATCATCGTGCAGGAGTTCTCCCGCGTCATCGCAGGCTCCGGCATTCCGGTGCTGGACATGGCCGCCAACACGGCAGACCTGGGCAAGCTGGTGGCGGCAGAGATCTCCGGCACTTTGGCGGACTACGGCCTGATGATGCCGGAGCTTTATATCGAAAACATCTCGCTGCCGCCCGCGGTAGAGGAAGCGATGGACAAGCGCACGCAGATGGGCGTGCTGGGCGACCTTGGCCGCTATACCCAGTTTTCTGCGGCCGAAGCGATGACCGCCGCGGCCAAAACGCCGAACAGCGGCATGGGTGCCGGCATGGGGATGGGCATGGGAATGGCGATGGCGCAGCAGATGGGCCAGGCCCTGCAGGGAGGCGCGGCTTCTCAGGCAGCGGGTCAGCCGTCCGGGCCATGGGGTGCGCGGCCCGAACCCGCTGCGCCGCAAGCGCCTGCGCCCGTGGCGCCGCCCCCGCCGCCGGTGGAGCATGTCTGGCATATCGCGGCGGAGGGGCAAACCTCCGGGCCCTTTTCCAAAGCGCGGATGGGGCGGATGGCGCAGGACGGCAGCCTGACGCGGGACACCCATGTCTGGACGCCAGGCCAGGATGGCTGGAAACGGGCGGGCGATGTGATGGAACTGGCGCAGCTGTTCACGATCCTGCCGCCCCCGCCCCCGCCCCCTCCGGCCCCGCCTGCCGGCTGAGCCTTGGCTGCGGCGGTGCCCGGACCGCGATGCCGCCGCCCTCATTCCTTCCGTTGATTTCCCACCGCAGGTTCCCCGCCCCGTGACGATGCCCCCGCCGCCGCCAGCCGCCAGCGCGCCCTCTGCCCAGGAGGACAGCCACCGCTTCCCCTGCCCCAATTGCGGCGCCGATTACCGTTTCGACCCGAACGCGGGGGCGCTGATCTGCGATCACTGCGGCCACCGCGAAGACGTGCGCAGCGGGCCGTGGGAGGGCTCCGCCCTGCGGGAGCTGGACTTCCGCGCTGCCGTGGCCGAGCAGCTGCCGGAGGCGGAAATCGAAGTCACGCGCGTCTCTGTCTGCCCGAACTGCGCGGCCCAGGTCGAGTTCGACCCTGACACCCACGCCAAGGAATGCCCGTTCTGCGCCACCCCGGTCGTGACCGGCACCGGCGAGAACAGGCATATCAAGCCCAAGGGGGTGCTGCCGTTTGCCGTGGAGGAGCGCGCGGCGCACAAGGCAATGACCGATTGGCTCGGCCAGTTGTGGTTCGCACCAAGCGGCCTGAAGGAATACGCCCGCAAGGGGCGGCGGATGCAAGGGATCTATGTGCCTTACTGGACCTATGACGCCCAGACCCGCAGTTCCTATACCGGTCAGCGCGGCACGGTCTATTACGTGACCGAAACCTTCCGGCGCGACGGCAAGATGCAGACCCGGCAGGTGGCCAAGGTGCGCTGGCGGCCCGCTTCCGGCCGGGTGCAGCGGTTCTTTGACGATGTGCTGGTGCTGGCCTCCAAAAGCCTGCCGAAACGCTATACCGAGGCGCTGGAGCCCTGGGACCTGTCGCAGCTTGAACCCTATCAGCCGCAGTATCTGGCGGGCTTCCGGGCCGAGGCCTATGCGGTGGACCTGGAGGCAGGCTTTGCCGAGGCGGGACAGAAGATGGAGCGCGTTATCGAGCGCGACGTGCGCTTCGACATCGGCGGCGACCGGCAGCGCATCAGCAGCATCGACACGCGGATGTCCGATGTGACCTTCAAGCACATCCTGCTGCCGGTCTGGCTGGCGGCCTACAAGTACCGCGGCAAGACCTACCGTTTTGTGGTGAACGGGCAATCGGGCCGGGTGCAGGGCGAGCGGCCCTATTCGGCCTGGAAGATTGCCATTGCGGTCGTTCTGGCGCTGGCCGTTGCCGCGGGCATCGCCCTGCTGGCCAGCCAGCAGTAGCGCTGCAAACAGCGGAAGGGGGAGCTGCCTCCCCCTTCCTGATGCGGCCGGTTCCTTTCCCCGGTATTCTGCCGGAACCGCAGCCGACCCCTTGTCAGCCCTTACTGATCTCGATCTTGCGGGCGGTCTCAGGCTGCTCCAGCGCTTTCTTCGGCACCGAGATATGCAGAACGCCGTCCTCCATCCTGGCAGAGGCCGCCTGCCCGTCGGCATCCTCCGGCAGGCGGAAGGAACGGCGGAAGGCACCATACTGGCGCTCGCTGAAGTACCATGTGTCGCCTGTCTTCTCGGACTGGGTTTTCTTTTCGCCGCGGATCGTCAGCACGCCGTTGTCCACGGTCAGCTCGACATCTCCAAGAGCGACGCCCGGAAGCTCCATCGCAATGTCATAAGCCTCTTTGCCCGAAGAGGCCTCAGTTGCGGGATTGAGCCAATCGGTGAGACGGGTTCCGAAGCTGCGGAACGGGTCATAGAGCGACGGCCAGAAACCGCCGTGTTCGGTTTTTTCCACCATAGTTCAACCTCCTTTCCTGTTTCGGCCCATTGTATCCCTGACGCTGCGGCACTGCCTTGATCCGGCGCAAGCGGGGCGCTTGCGCAAAGGAAATTCTGACGCCAGTCTGGCCCTCAGCCGCCCGGAGGGACCTGACGTGACACCCGAACTGCAACGCCTGAACAAACTGTTTGCCGCGCGCCACAGCTGCCGGGCCTTCCGCCCGGAGCCGGTGCCGCGCGCGGTGATAGATGACATCCTGCGGACCGCGCAAAAGGTGCCCTCATGGTGCAATGCGCAGCCCTGGAAGGTGACGATCTGCAGCGGCGCTGAAGCGGAGCGCGTGCGGGCCGCCCTTCTGAAGGCGGCCGAGGACGGCGGGCACAGCCCGGACCTGCCCTTTCCCGATGGCTACTCGGATGAGTATCAGCAGCGCCGCCGCGACTGCGGCTGGGCGCTGTATGAGGCTGTCGGCGTGCAGAAAGGCGACCGTGCGGGCTCGGCCCGGCAGATGATGGAAAATTACCGGCTGTTCGGCGCACCCCATTGCGCGATCCTGTCCTCTCCGGCGGAGCTGGGATCCTACGGCACGATGGATTGCGGCGGCTTTGTTGCGGCCTTCACGCTGGCGGCCCAAGCCGCCGGGGTTGCCAGTATCCCGCAGGCGGCGGTTGCCTCCTTTGCACCGCTGCTGCATGAACTGCTGGACATACCGGACGACCGGATCATCCTCTGCGCCATCTCCTTTGGTTACGGCGACGGAGACCACCCGGCCAACAGCTTCCGCACCAGCCGGGCGGCGCTGGAGGAATTTGCGGACTGGCGCGGCTGAGGCAGGACAAGGACAAACACAGATGCGGGCATTGATTCAGCGGGTCAGCGAGGCCTCGGTCACGGTGGATGGCGAAACCCTTGGCGAAATCGGCCCCGGACTGCTGATCCTGGTCTGTGCCATGCAGGGCGACAGCGAAGCCCAGGCGGATCAGCTGGCCGCCAAGATCTCCAAGCTCAGGATCTTCAAGGATGAGGGCGGCAAGATGAACCTCTCGGTGCTGGACACCGGCGGCAGCGCCCTGGTGGTCAGCCAGTTCACCCTGGCCGCAGACACCCGCCGCGGCAACCGGCCCGGGTTTTCGGCAGCCGCATCCCCGGCAGAGGGCGAGCGGCTGTATGACTATTTTGCGGGCCAGCTGTCGCGGCTCGGTTTGGAAACAGCCAAGGGGCGCTTTGGCGCCGACATGAAAGTGCGGCTGCTGAACGACGGCCCGGTGACCATCTGGATGGATACGGAACAGGCCTGATCCGGCCATCGCGCCCCAGTGGCCCCAGCGGCCCCACCCGCCGGAAACGCGCTGTCAGCCGGCCCTGCCGGCGGCAGCGACGACGTTTTCAGGCCAGAAAGCATCGATTCTATCCCTGTTACCGCCAGCATTGCACCTCGAACCGGCCAAATCATAAAAAAACCGTCATTCCTGCGCACAAAAATTTCTTGTCGCATTCCAGATGTTTTTTTGATTTACACCCGGCATGGCAGCGAAAAACGGCACCTTACTTGAAAAAGGCGACTTCCCTTCAGCAGCCCTTGCCGGCGTGTGCGCGGCCTTACCAAGCGTTTCACGAATAACGCTTGCGAGGTGGCAGCAAATGCGCAAATCTTGAACCACCAATCAAAAAACGGGTGCTTACGGCACCGCAACCAATCGGGAGAGACCTATGAACAGACACATGCAGTACCTGGCCAGCCAGGCTGTGGCAGGCAAGCTGTCGCGCCGCGACTTCCTGGGCAAGGCCGCAGCACTGGGCTTTACCGCTGTATCCGCCAACCTGCTGCTGTCCAGCGCCGCCAAGGCGGCTGGCCCGCAGAAAGGCGGCACCATCCGCCTTGGCCTGCAGGGCGGCTCCACCACCGACAGCCTTGATCCTGCTCTGGTCACCAACACCGTCGGCCTGATGGTCACCCGCCTGTGGGGTGAAACCCTGGTCGAGCTGGCCGAGGACGGCGGCATCGAAGGCAAGCTGGCCGAAAGCTATGAAGCCTCGGCTGACGCCAAGACCTGGACCTTCAAGCTGCGCCCCGGCGTGACCTACTCGAACGGCCAGAACGTGACCGCCGAGGACGTGGTCAAGACCATGGAGCGCCACAGCGGCGAGGACACCAAGTCCGGCGCCCTGGGCATCATGCGCGGCATCAAGGACGTGCGCGCGGACGGCGACAGCGTTGTCTTCGAACTGGACAGCCCGAACGCCGACTTGCCTTATCTGCTGGCCGACTACCACCTGATCATCCAGCCGAACGGCGGCAATGACGATCCGGCAGCGGCCATCGGCACCGGCCCCTACATCATGAAATCCTCCGACATGGGCGTGCGCTTCGTGGCCGAGAAGAACCCGAACTACTGGGGCGATCTGGGCAATGCGGACACCGTGGAGATCATCGTCATCAACGACGACACCGCCCGCGTCGCAGCGCTGCAGTCCGGCCAGGTGGATGTGATCGACCGGGTGCCGCCGCGCACCGCGAAACTGGTGGACCGCGCGCCGAACATCACCGTGCACTCGACCTCTGCGGCCGGCCACTATGTGTTCATCATGCACTGCAACACCGCGCCGTTTGACAACAACGACGTGCGGATGGCTCTGAAGTACGGCATCAACCGCCAGGAAATGGTCGACAAGATCCTGAACGGCTATGGCACCGTGGGCAACGACACCCCGATCAACGCCTCCTATCCGATGTACACCGAGCTGGAACAGCGCCAGTTCGACCCGGACAAGGCGATGCACCACATGAAGAAGGCTGGCCACGACGGCGCCATCCTGCTGCGCACTTCGGACAACTCCTTCCCCGGCGCGCCGGATGCCTCCGCCCTGTTCCAGCAGTCGCTCAACAGCGCGGGCATCAAGCTGGACGTCAAGCGCGAGCCGAACGATGGCTACTGGTCGGAAGTCTGGAACAACAAACCGTTCTGCACCAGCTACTGGGGCGGCCGTCCGACTCAGGACCAGATGTTCACCACAGCCTATCTGTCCACCGCGGACTGGAACGACACCCGCTTCAACAACGAGCAGTTCGACCAGATGCTGGTTGCCGCACGCGGCGAGCTGGACGTTGCAAAGCGGACGCAGATGTATGCTGACATGTCGATGATCCTGCGCGACGAAGGCGGCCTGATCTGCCCGATGTTCAACGACTTCGTCGAAGCGACCACCGACAAGGTCGACGGCTTTGTCGAAGGCATCCCGGGCCAGGTTCTGATGAACGGCTACGCCGCCAGCAAACTGTGGGTCAAAGCCTAAATGTCCCCGGTATTGAAACTTTTGGTTCAGCGCATTGCGCTGAGCCTCCTCCTCCTTTTGCTTATCTCGATGGTGATTTTCGCGGGCACGATGGTGCTGCCCGGCGATGTTGCCCAATCGATTCTGGGCCAGTCGGCGACTCCGGAAGCACTTGCCAACCTGCGGGCTGAGCTTGGGGTCAACGATCCGCCTGTGCAGCGCTATTTCGCCTGGCTGTTCGGCGCCATCCAAGGCGACCTGGGCACCGCGCTCACCAGCGGCCAGGATATTTCCGAGGCCCTCGCCAGCCGTTTCTGGAATACCCTGTTCCTGGCCTTCTGGGCAGCCGTCGTTGCTGTGCCCCTGGCCATTTTCCTTGGCCTGCTTGCTGTCCGCTTCAAGGACCGCTGGCCCGACAAGCTGATCTCCGGCGTCACCCTCGCCTCGATCTCCATTCCCGAATTCCTGATCGGCTACGTGCTGATGTACGTCATTGCGGTGCAGCTGCGCTGGTTCCCCTCTGTGGCGATGGTCAACGACAACATGAGCCTGTTTGAAAAGCTCAACGCCATCGCTCTGCCGATTGCCGTGCTGACCCTGGTGGTGCTGGCGCACATGATGCGGATGACCCGCGCGGCGATCCTGAACGTGATGCAATCGGCCTACATCGAAACCGCCGAGCTGAAGGGCCTCAACGCCTTTCAGGTGATCTACCGGCATGCCTTCCCGAACGCCATTGCCCCCATCGTCAACGTGGTGATGCTGAACCTCGCCTATCTGGTGGTGGGCGTCGTGGTGATCGAGGTGGTCTTTGTCTATCCCGGCATGGGCCAGTATCTGGTGGACCACGTGTCCAAGCGCGATGTGCCTGTTGTGCAGGCCTGCGGACTGATCTTTGCGGCCGTCTATATCGGCCTCAACATGATCGCTGATATCGTCGCCATCCTGAGCAACCCGCGCCTGAGGCATCCGAAATGAAGAATATCCCCATTTCCGCACTCATCGGGCTGTTCTTTACGGCCTTGTACTTTCTCGGCGCGATTTTCGCGCCGCTGCTGGCCCCCTATGGGGTTGGCGAAGTGGTCGGCGACGTCTGGGAACCCGCCAGCTCGGAGTTCCTGCTGGGCACTGACAACATCGGACGGGACCTGCTGACCCGGATGATCTATGGCGGCCAGACCACGATCTTCATCGCCACTGCAGCAACCCTGCTGTCCTTCACCACCGGATCCATCCTGGGCTTTATCGCCGCCGAGGCCGGCGGCTGGCTGGACCAGGCAATGTCGCGCTTTGTCGACCTGATCATGTCGATCCCGACGCTGATCTTCGCCCTGGTGGTGCTGTCGGTCATGCCGGTGACCATTCCGATTCTGATCGTCGTGATGGGCCTGCTGGACTCGACCCGGGTCTACCGGCTGGCGCGCGCGGTTGCGGTCGATATCGAGGTCATGGACTACGTCGAAGCCGCGCGGCTTCGCGGCGAGAAGACCTCCTGGATCATCTTCCGCGAGATCCTGCCGAACGCGCTGTCGCCGCTGGTCGCCGAAATGGGCTTGCGGTTCATCTTTGCGGTTCTGTTTGTCTCCACCCTGTCCTTCCTGGGCCTTGGCGTTCAGCCGCCGGCGGCCGACTGGGGCGGCATCGTGAAGGAAAACAAGGACGGGATTGTCTATGGCATTCCTGCGGCCCTGATCCCTGCCTTTGCCATCGCCACCCTGGCGATCTCGGTCAACCTGGTGGCTGACTGGGTGCTGAACCGGACCACATCGCTGAAAGGAGGCCGCGGATGAGCGATACCCTGTTGAAAGTCCGCGACCTGAAAATCGGCGCAACCGTCTATCCGCCGGGGGAACGCCCCCGCGACATCGAAATCGTGCACGGGGTCAGCTTTGACCTCGCGCCCGGAAAGGTGTTGGGGCTGATCGGTGAATCCGGTGCCGGCAAATCGACCATTGGCCTCGCCTCCATGGCCTATGGCCGCGGCGGCGTGAAGATCACCGGCGGCGAGGTCTGGGTCAACGGCCGCGACATCCTGAAGTCCAAGCTTGGCGACATCCGCAAGCTGCGCGGCGGCGAGGTCACCTATGTCTCGCAATCCGCGGCGGCCTCCTTCAACCCTGCCAAGAAGATCATGGACCAGGTGGTCGAGGCCGCGGTCGAGCAGAAGAAGTTCTCCCGCAAGCAGGCCGAAGCCCGTGCCCGCGCCCTGTTCGCCAAGCTGGGCCTGCCGGATCCGGACAACATCGGCGAGCGCTACCCGCACCAGGTGTCTGGCGGCCAGCTGCAGCGCTGCATGACCGCGCTGGCGCTGTGTCCTGAGCCGGATCTGGTGGTGTTCGACGAGCCGACCACCGCCCTCGACGTGACCACCCAGATCGACGTGCTGATGGCGATCAAGGAAGCGATCCGGGATACCGGCGTTGCCGCGCTCTACATCACCCACGACCTGGCGGTTGTGGCGCAGGTAAGCGACGACATCATGGTGCTGAAGATGGGCAACACGGTTGAATACGGCCCTGTCGACCAGATCATCAACAACCCGCAGGAGGAGTATACCCAAGCGCTGGTCTCGGTCCGCTCCATCGAGCATGAGGAAAAGGCTCCCACCGAGGAGCCGGTGCTGAGCGTGCGCAACATCACCGCCCGCTACAAGGGCACCAGCTTCGACGTGCTGCACAATGTGAACGTCGACCTGTACCCCGGCCAGACGCTGGCGGTGGTGGGCGAATCCGGTTCCGGCAAATCCACCCTCGCCCGCGTGATCACCGGCCTGTTGCCGCCGCGCGAGGGCGAGATCGAGTTTGCCGGCCGCACGCTATCGCCCGATCTCAAGGGCCGCAGCCGCGAGGACCTGCGCGAGCTGCAGATGATCTATCAGATGGCGGACGTGGCGATGAACCCGCGCCAGACCGTCGGCACCATCATCGGGCGCCCGCTGGAGTTCTACTTTGGCATGCGCGGCGCGGAGAAGAAGAAGCGGATCATCGAACTGCTGGATGAGATCGAGCTGGGCGAGAAGTTCATGGACCGCTACCCGGCGGAGCTGTCGGGCGGCCAGAAGCAGCGCGTATGCATCGCCCGCTCGCTGGCGGCCAAGCCCAAGATGATCATCTGCGACGAGGTCACCTCGGCGCTGGACCCGCTGGTGGCGGACGGCATCCTGAAGCTGCTCCTGGACCTGCAGAAGATCGAGGACGTGGCGTATCTGTTCATCACCCACGACCTGGCGACCGTGCGCGCCATCTCCGACAACATCGCGGTGATGTACCAGGGCAAGGTGCAGCGCTACGGCGGCAAGTCCAAAGTGCTGAGCCCGCCGTTCGACGATTACACCGACCTCCTGCTGAGCTCCGTTCCAGAGATGAAGCTCGGCTGGCTGGAAGAGGTGATCGCCCACCGCAAGATGGAAAGCGCCGGCAACTGAGTCCACCACAAGATGCAAAGCCCCCGCCCCAATGCGGGCGGGGGCTTTTTCTTTTTATACATACATGATTTTGTGATAATTTAACGGTGCAGGGAGAGTGCGGCGACATCAGCCGCAAGCAATAATACGATCACCGCGTGCGGCTGTTTTCATGCAGGTCTAACCCGAATACTCCGGGCAGTTTTGCGTTTCAGGCAGAACAGGAGGGGATGCCATGACGGATTGGGCTATTCACGGACAGGAAATCGGAAACTGCAACTGCAACCCGGGATGCCCCTGCCAGTTTTCCCAGCTGCCCACGGACGGCACCTGCGAGGCTTTGCTGACGTACCGCATCGACAAGGGGCATTACGGCAATGTCCAGCTGGACGGCCTGTTCGCCGCAGTGATCTATAAATGGCCAGGCCCCGTGCATGAGGGCGGCGGCCAGATGCAGATGATTATCGACGAACGCGCAACAGCCGAACAACGCGCAGCACTGGAAGCGATCATGACAGGCGAAGACACAGATGAGTTCGCCACGATGTTCTCTGTGTTCAGTCTGATGAGCCCGACCAAGCACGAGACGCTGAGCGCAGCAATTTCGCTGGATTATGACGCTGAGAGCGGCACCGGCCAGGCCAAGGTGGGCGGCTATGCAGAGACCAAGGTGCAGCCGATCCCGAACATTGTTTCCGGTGACCCGCATTTCGTCAGCATTGCGCTGCCCAAAGGCTTTGAATTTTCCGAGGCCACCATGGCGTGCGGCTCCACCCAGACCCGCAATGCAGCGATCAGCCTGGAAAAGAACAGCGGAACCCACGCCCATATCGCCGAGCTGCACCTGACCGGCAAAGGCGTAGAGCGCGCGGCCTGAGGCGGTCATGCCGCAGGTCCAGCAAGACACAGGGCCGGTGGAACGGCTGGCCCGCCACGACCAGGCGGTCGTGCTGGGCGCCGCAACCATGGTTGTCGTGCTGAGCGCACTCTACACCGTGCTCGGCACCGGCATGGACATGACTGCGGCCGAGATGACCAGGATGGCCGGCCCGGTCGGCGAGCCGATGCAAATGGGAACCGGCGCTCCGTGGACCGCAGGCTACGCCGGTCTGGTCTTCCTGATGTGGTGGATCATGATGATTGCCATGATGACACCCAGCGCCGCCCCCGTCCTGCTGCTGTTCACCGCCATCAAGAAAGCGGGCGCGCGTCCTGCACAGGCGCCGCTGCTCAGCCTCTTGTTCCTGTGCGGCTACCTGCTGGCCTGGGGCGCCTTTTCAGCCGCAGCCACCGCCTTGCAGTGGGGGTTGGAAACAGTTGGGCTGTCGGATGGCCCGATGATGTCGCTCAGCAGCCGTGCCCTTGCGGGTGCGTTGCTGCTGGCGGCGGGCGCCTATCAGTTTACCCCCTGCAAGCACGCCTGCCTCTCTCACTGCCGTATGCCGGTTCATTTTTTGACCGCGCATAACCGCACAGGCTTGGCTGGTGCTGTGCTGATGGGCGCCCATCACGGCGCGTATTGCCTGGGCTGCTGCTGGGCGCTGATGCTGCTGCTGTTTGCGGGCGGTATTATGAACCTGTACTGGATCGCCGGTATTGCCCTCTATGTGCTTGCCGAGAAGCACCTGGCACGCGCCAGGCCGGTCGTTCCGGCCACCGGTATCCTGCTGATGCTTGCCGGCGGCTACCTGATGGCTACCGCTTTCTGAACCGCGGCGGCCCTGCCCGCTCACCAGAATTTGCCGCTTTCAGACCATCCATTCGCTTTTTGAATGGCGCTTCAAGAAACTGACATCAAAATGGGGCACCGAAGCCATTGCAAGGCAAGAGGGATTCGGGCCATGGACAACAAACTTCTGCTTATCATTCTGGACGGCGTGCCCTGGCGCAACTTCCGGCGCCTGTTCGGAAACCTGGAAGGCTGGGTGGACAGCGGCGATGCCCGCGTCTGGAAGCTGCGCAGCGTGCTGCCGTCGATCTCTGCCAGCTGCTATGCCTCGATCCACACTGGCGTGGCCCCCGCCATCCACGGCTGCACCGGCAACGCCAACGTGTTCCGGCTGAAAGAAAAGGACGTGTTCAGCCAGGTGCGCGAGGCGGGCGGCGTAACAGGAGCCGTGGCGCACAGCTACTGGTCCTCTTTCTTCAACCGGCATCCGTTCGACTACGTGCGCGACATCGAATATGACGAGCCCGAAAGCAAGACAATCAACCACGGCCGGTTCCACACCATGACCGGCTACGGCAAGGACAACCAGATGACCCCGTCGGATGTCGATCTGTTCGGCACCCTGACCAACCTGTGCCTGCGGTTCGGCCTGGATTACGGCATGCTGCACACCTGCACACTGGACAGCATGGGCCACCGCTATTTCCACGACTGCCAGGAAATGGACCACGCCTGCTTTGTGATGGATGAGATGCTGGCCCCTTTCATCACCCGCTGGCGCGATCTGGGCTATGAGGTGATCGTCACTGCCGACCACGGCCAGGACGAGCGCGGCCACCACGGCGGCCGCAGCCCGCTGCAGCAGGAAACTGCGCTCTACTATTTTGGCGATGCCGACGGCCCCGACCACAGCGATGTCATCGACCAGCGCCAATTGGCCCCGGCCATCCTCCAGCGGCTGGGCGCGCCCATCGCGGAAACCATGAAGGCTGAACCGTTCCTGAAGTAACGCGGTTGCGGCGGCTGTGTGCTAGACTGCCCCTCAGCCGCCGTTTCCAATTGCCAGAAAGGATTGCCCGTGAAATCCCTTGTTACCGCCCTCTGCCTGCTAGCCGGCCCGGCTCTGGCCCGCGATACCTGCCACGATCTGTGGTTCACCAGAAACGCGCTGATCGACCGGGCCGGCTATTGCTTCGGCTCGCCGCTGGGCCAGGCCGTCTTTGACAACACAGGCTGCATCGGCAAGTCCGTCTCCCTGCCGCCGCAGGACGCGCGGACAGTGGCACAGGTCAAACAGATGGAGGCACGCATCGGCTGCCGGGTGAACAACCGGCAGACCTATCTGAACCTGGACGACCTGTACCTGCGTTATCAGCTGTGGGACCTGCCGGTGCATGACGAGTTTGAAGGCGCCTGCCTGGGCTGGCTGGGCCCCGTGATGGGCCTGCGGGCCGGACACCGGCCGGACGCCCCTCTGGTCGGGCAGATCAATCCCGGCGACTACATCAAGTTCTCCCATATCCCGGTTGGCAGCTGGACCTACGTCACCACCTCCGGCCCGGACTGGCGGTTCATCAGCGGCGGCTGGCTCGATACTTCGCTGTATGAGGAACAGTGCCGGGATTTTGCCGGTTAGGCGGGACTAGTCGTCATAAGCCCAGATTCCCTGCCCCAGCGCCTCGATCGCGATCGAGATCCTCTCGAAACTGTCACGGGCGCGGCTGACGCTGTGGCGGGCGCGCAGATAGCCATGGATCAGCCCCGGCTCGTTGATCCAATGCGCTTTGCCGCCGGCAGCGGCGATGCGGTCGCGGTAGTCACGCGAGTCATCGCGGACCGGGTCGCAATCCGCCGTCACCAGCACCGTAGGCGGCAGCCCCGAAAAGTCGCTGTCTGCCAGCGGCGCGAACCGCGGATCATCCTTCGGCGCCCCGCCATCCGCGCGAATATCCATATAGTAACGCACGTCCTCGCGGGTCAGCATCGGTGCCTGGGCGTGTTCGATATAGGACCCCTGGTCCATATCACCGCCAAAGACGCCATAGATCAGCACCTGACCCAGCAACGCATCGGTCCGGCCCCGGGCGTGGTGCGCCACCGCAGCACAGATGTTTGCCCCGGCGCTGTCGCCCGCCAGCACAATCCCCTTGCCATAGGTCTTTTCCGCCCAGGTCAGCACGGTCCAGGCGTCTTCGAACCCGGCGGGATGCTTGTGCTCCGGTGCCAGACGGTAATCCACCGCCACCACCCTGTAACCAGTCTGCGCACAGATCTCGGCGCAGATATCGTCGTGGCTGTCGAGGCCGCCGACCACAAAACCGCCGCCGTGGCAGAACAGCACCGTGCGGGTGGGATCGCCCGCGGAATAGATGCGCACTGGCACGCCGCCGGCCCGGGTGTCCTTGATGGTGACGAAGTCCGGACGCGGCGCCCGGAACTCCCGGGCCATGCAGTCGTAAATGCGGCGCTGCTCGTCTATGGACATTTCCACGGCGTCATCGGGATAGAGCTCGCCGGTCTTCTGGATGAAATCCCAGGTCTCCTCGTCGATCAGCCGTTCGTAGTCCATCTGCGAGCCTCCCTGCGCGCCTCGTTTTCCCGAGCCTAGGCAGAGATTCCCGCAAATGGAATGCCTGAATGAAAAAGCGCCCCGCAGGGCGCCTTTTGCTGTTGCATCTGATGGCGGAGGTCACGCTGCCGCGGCCGGCTCCCAGGGCCGGGTGAAGCTGTTCAGAACGCCGTTGATATCCGCATCCTGGCTGCCGTTGGCGGCGACCTGCGCCACCAGCCCGCGCTTCTTGTCATCAATCACGCTGACAACCCGCGCAGCCACCCCGGCCTTTTCCAGTGCGCCATTGTAGACACGGGTGATCGCCAGCTTGCGCAGATCCGGCTTGAACACCTTGCCCACCGCAGTTTTCGGCAGCTCATCCAGCACCGTCAGATGCTTGGGGATCGCTGCGCGTTCGTGCACGTGGATCTTGCAGTATTCCAGCAGCTCCTGCTCGCTGACAGAGGCCCCGTCCACCAGCTCGACAAAGGCGCAGGGCAATTCACCGGAATGGGCGTCCGGCTGGCCGATGGCCCCGGCAAAGGCCACGGCCTCATGCCCCAGCAGCGCCTCTTCGATTTCCGCCGGGTCGATGTTGTGGCCGCCGCGGATGATCAGGTCCTTGGCGCGGCCGGTGATCCACAGGTAGCCATCCTCGTCGATACGGCCCAGATCGCCGGTGCGCAGGAATTTTTCCTGATAGTAGAGATCCACGTTCTTTTCGGCCTCGGTATAGGTGTTGCCGGCAAAAACCCCGGGATTGGACACGCAGATCTCGCCCACCTCGTCCACACCGCATTCCAGCGGGCCGCCGTTGGTCTGCTTGACGATCCGAACGTCCGTATACGGGAACGGAATGCCGACAGAGCCGACCTTCTTCTCGCCGCCGGGCGGGTTGCAGGACACCAGACAGGTGGCCTCAGTCAGGCCGTAGCCCTCGACAATGGTCACACCAGAGGCGTTTTCGAAACGCTTGAACAGCTCCATCGGCATCGGGGCGGAGCCGGAAAACGCCGTCTTGACGGTCGAGATATCGGCATCCACCGGCCGCTGCATCAGCGCCGACACCGCGGTGGGCACGGTGATGACAAAGGTGATCTTCCAGCGCTCGATCAGCTTCCAGAAATTGTCGAAAACCCCCTCGCCGCGGTAGCCCTGCGGGGTCGGGAACACCACATGCGCGCCAGAGGCCACCGCCGCCATCATGATCACATGCACCGCAAAGACATGGAACAGCGGCAGCGGGCAGATGATGTTGTCTTCCTCGGTGAACAGCAGGGTGCTGCCCAGCCAGCCGTTGTAGACCAGGCCCGAGTATTTGTGCTGCGCCACCTTGGGCATGCCCGTGGTGCCGCCGGTGTGGAAATAGCAGGCCACCCGGTCGCCGGCGCTGTCAGCAAAGCTCAGCGTCTTGGGATGCTTCGCCATTTCCTTGGCAAAGCTCATGTAGTCGGCGTGGGCAGCCTTGGCCTGGTTATCCAACTTGGGCCGCACCAGCGGCACGATCCAGGACTTGGGCGGCGTCAAGTAGCGGTTCAGGTCCACCTCCAGCACCGTGTTCACTCCGGGCGCATGGCGCACCGCCTCGGCCACTTTCTGCGCCACGTCGGTCTTGGGGAAAGGCCGCAGGGTCACCACCACCTTGGCCTTGGTCTCGCGCAGGATCGAGGCGATCTGCTCCGGCTCCAGCAGCGGGTTGATCGGGTTCACGATCCCCGCCACCGCGCCGCCCAGCATGGTCACCAGCGTCTCGTTGCAGTTGGGCAGCACATAGGCGACCACGTCCTTCTCGCCGATCCCCAGCGCGCGGAACATGTTGGCCGCCTGGCTCACCTGCTCCTTCAGCGTGCGCCAGGTCAGCGTTTCCGCCTTGTCCGCAGGGCCAGAGAAGATCTGATAGCTGACCGCATTGCTGTCCGGAAATTTATCCGCCGTGCGCGACAGCAGCCCATACAGCGTGGCTGGCAGATCCCGCGCCTCATACGGCATTTCGTTCTGCAGCGCGTTACGGTCCGTAATCCCGCAAAAACCCATTCGTCTCCTCCCCGTGCCCCCGGTGTTTCGGGGTGTGTTCTCGTTCGCCTCAGACTATTGCAAACACGCATTTGCGCAAGCTCCGGCACGGGGTCACGTCAAGGCAGGTTGCGGCATGACGTGACGCCAATTCCACCAAGAATTGACCTTTTGCTGCAAAAAACGCCCCGGACAGGGTCCGGGGCGCCTGGAATCATGCGAATGCGTGCGGTTACTCCGCGGCCAAACCTTCGGTGAACTGCAGCTTGGCAAGGCGCGCATAAAGACCGCCCTGCGCCACCAGCTCATCATGGCTGCCGGTGGCGACGATGCGCCCCTGGTCCATCACAACGATGCGGTCAGCCTTTTTCACGGTGGCCAGACGGTGCGCCACAATCAGCGTGGTGCGGCCCTGGCTCAGCTCATCCACCGCGGCCTGCACCAGCCGTTCGCTTTCCGCATCCAGCGCCGAGGTCGCCTCGTCCAGCAGCAGCACCGGCGCGTCGCGCAGGATCGCACGGGCAATGGCGATCCGCTGCTTCTGCCCGCCCGACAGCATCACCCCGCGCTCGCCGACAAAGCTGTCGTAGCCGTCCGGCAGCTTGGAAATGAACTCATGCGCCGCAGCAGCTTTGGCGGCAGCTTCCACTTCCGCATCGGACGCATCGGGGCGGCCAAACCGGATGTTCTCGCGGGCCGAGGCGGCAAAGATCACCGGATCCTGCGGCACCAGTGCGATATGGCGGCGGAACTCGTCCCGCTGCAGGTGCTTCAGCGCAATGCCGTCCAGCTTCACCGCGCCCAGATTGGGGTCATAAAAGCGCTGCAGCAGCTGGATGATGGTGGTCTTGCCAGCGCCGGACGGACCGACAAAGGCGACCGTCTCGCCCGGCTTCACAGCCAGCGACACCTCCTCCAGCGCCGAGACGTCCGGGCGTGACGGATAGCGGAAGGAGACATTCTCGAACGCGATCTCGCCCTTAACAGGCGCGGGCAGCACTTGCGCCGCTGCCGGGTCCAGCACGGTATCCTGGGCGTTCAGCAGCTCCACCAGCCGCTCAGTCGCACCGGCAGCGCGCTGCAGTTCGCTCCAGATTTCCGACAGCGCGGCGACGGAGCCCGCCACCAGCACCGCGTAGATCACAAACTGGATCAGCGTGCCCTCGGACATCACGCCGGCGCGCACATCGTTGGCCCCCATCCACAGCACGCCGACAATGCCTGAGAACACCAGGAAGATCACGATCACCGTCAGATAAGCCCGGGTCCGGATCCGGCGGCGCGAGACGTCATAGGCGGTCTCGGTCATCTCACCGAACTTCAGGCGGCTGGCGCTTTCATGGGTAAAGGCCTGGACCGTCTGCACCGCCCCCAACGCCTCCCCCGCGTTGCCGGAGGACGCGGCGATCCAATCCTGGTTCTCCTTGCTGATCGCGCGCAGCCGGCGGCCCAGGAACAGGATCGGCACGATCACCGCAGGCACGATCAGCAGCACCATCATCGTGAGCTTCGCGGAGGTCAGCAGCATCAGCACCATGCCGCCCAGGAAAATCAGCAGGTTGCGCAGCGCAATCGACACCGACGAGCCCAGCACCGACTGGATCAGCGTGGTGTCGGTGGTGATCCGGCTCAGCACCTCGCCGGTCATGATACGCTCATAGAATTCCGGGCTCATGCCGATCACCCGATCAAACACCGCCTTGCGGATATCCGCCACCACGCGCTCGCCCAGCCGCGTCACCAGCGCATACCGCACCCCGGTGCCAACAGCCAGCAGCGCTGCAATCCCCAGCGCAGCACCGAAATAGAGGTTCAGCAGCTCGGAATCGGAGACCCGGAAGTTGTCCACCACCCGGCGCACCGCCAAGGGCAGCGTCAGCGACAGCGCCGCCGTCAGCACCAGCGCGCAGGTGGCTGCAAACATCAGCCCCCGGTAAGGGCGCATAAACGGCCACAGCGCCGAGAGCACACCAATCTTGCGGGACTTTTCCCGCTCCTGTTCCGCGTTCGGGGCCGCTTGTCTCCGCGCCATTCCGGATCCTTCTGCACTTTTGGTCTTGCGGGCCGAAAACCCGCGCATTTGCCAAGGTTCATGGCCCCGCAGGCCCCGCGCGTCAAGCGCAGAGCAGTTTCAAACTGCGTATGAGAATGGCGCCAGCCCGCGTCACACTGTATCAGCGGATCAGCGCGGCGCTTCGGCAGGCGGTGCGGGGAAGGTCTGGAGCGGGTAGCGGGAATCGAACCCGCACCTTAAGCTTGGAAGGCTCTTATGATACCATTTCACCATACCCGCTCAGGACATCTGCTGATTTAGGTGAAGCGCCGGGGAAGGTCAACCACCTTGAATTGCTTTCTCCGGGGGCGGCCGGAAAATTATCTGCAGCCCTTGCGGAACGCCCCCCAAGACCCCCAAATAACAGGATAATCCGCTGCCCGGCAGCCCCTCAACAATCCGGACGCACGCTGTGACCCAAAGCCCGAAAACCGCCGTCATCACCGCCCACGGACAGCCCTCCGCGCCCGCGCCCGCCGAAGCGGACCTGGCAAAACTCGCAGCGGATGTTGCCGCATACCTGCCGGAGTGGGATGTGCGCTCCGCCACGCTCGCAACGCCTGGGCGGCTGGAGGAAATGACGGAGGACGGCGCCGTGGTCTACCCGTTCTTCATGTCCCAAGGCTATTTCACGGCCAGGGTGCTGCCAGAGCGCCTGAAAGGGATCAACTGCCATATCGCGGCGCCCTTCGGCCTCGATGCCGCCTTGCCGCCGCTGGCGGCCCGGGCGATTCAGCAGGCAGCACTGGCACAAGGGTGGGATCTAGGCGGCCTCCACCTGCTGCTGGCCGCCCACGGCTCTGCCCGCGGACTTAAGGCAGCCGAGGCCGCAGAAGCCTTTGCCGCCAGACTGCGTCCGATGCTGCCCGGCTGCACGGTCACCCCCGGCTACGTCGAACAGGACCCGCGTGTTGAAACCGCGGCGGCTTCCCTGCCCGCCCGCGCCCTCTGCCTGCCGTTCTTCGCCCAGGCCGGCGACCACGTGAAAGAAGACATTCCCGAAGCGCTGGAGGCAGCGCAGTTCGGCGGCCCTGTGCTGCCGGTCACCGGCGCGCTGCCGGGTGTCCCCGGGCTGATCGCCAAGGCCATCCGCAGCGCGGCCTCAGACCGCGAACCCTGACGCAACTCGGGCCCGGCGGGATTCTACCCAACCGGAAAGAAAAACAATTTTAGGCCGGGGCAAGGACAAAACGCCTCTTGCACCGGCGCCGGGCATGTGATTAATCACGCCTTACACCACGGATGGCGAGTTGGCGGAGTGGTGACGCAGCGGATTGCAAATCCGTGTACACCGGTTCGATTCCGGTACTCGCCTCCACACTCGTTCACTAACATCCGTGAGATCCGCAAGCGCTGCCGCCACACAGGCAGCACGCGTTTTGCGCCGCACCGAACACCCCGGCGGCACGGCGCCCGCCAAGGGCGTTCTGCTGAAGATATCCTCTACAACTACCCTTTCAGCCGGAACCGCTGGATCTTGCCCGTCTCCGTCTTCGGCAGCGCGTCAGTGAACACCACCGAGCGCGGGTATTTGTAAGGTGCGATCTCCGCCTTCACGTGGTCCTGCAACTGCTTGATCAGATCCTCCGACGGCACAAGCCCTGCGGCCAGCACCACATGCGCCTGCACGATCTCCCCGCGGGCCTCGTCCGGGGCACCGACTACCGCGCATTCCGCCACCGCCGCATGCGCCAAGAGCGCCGCCTCCACCTCAGGGCCGGCGATGTTGTAGCCGGAAGAGACGATCATGTCGTCGTTGCGGGCCGCGAAATGCAAATAGCCGTCCGCGTCCTGGATGAAGCTGTCACCGGTGATGTTCCAGCCGTTCACCACGTAAGCCGCCTGCCGGTCATCCGCCAGATAGCGGCAGCCGGTCGGGCCCTTCACCGCCAGCCGCCCGGCCTCGCCGCGCGGGGCTTCGTTGCCGTCTGCGTCCAGCACCCTTACCCGGTAGCCGCCCACCGGTTTGCCGGTGCAGGCGGGCCGGTGGTCGCTGAAGCGGTTGGTGATGAAGATATGCAGCAGTTCGGTTGCGCCGATCCCGTCCAGCATCGGCTTGCCGGTTTTCTCCATCCACTCCTGATAGACCGGCGCGGGCAAGGTTTCGCCCGCCGAAACCGCCGCCCGCAGCGAGGACAGATCCGCCCCCTCCTCCATCGCCCGCAGCATCACCCGGTAGGCGGTCGGCGCGGTAAAGCAGACCGTTGCCTTGTATTTCTCGATGATCTCGATCAGGTTCGGCGGCGAGGCATTCTCCAGAAGCGTCGCCGCCGCGCCGAACCGCAGGGGGAAGATCGCCAGCCCGCCCAGGCCGAATGTGAAGGCCAGGGGCGGTGAGCCGACAAACACGTCCTCCGGCTGCACATCCAGCACTTCGCGGGCATAGCCATCGGCGATGATCAGCAGGTCGCGGTGGAAATGCATCGTTGCCTTGGGCGACCCTGTGGTGCCGGAGGTGAAGCCCAGCAGCGCTACGTCATCCCGGCCGGTTCTCACCGCCTCATAGGTCACCGGCCTCTCCAGCGCCAGCCGGTCCAGTTCCGCATCGTGGTTGGAGGTGCCGTCAAACCCGACAACCGTTTTCAGGAACTTCGACTCCTTGGCGCAGGCCACCAGCTCATCCTTCAGACGGGTGTCGCACAGCGCGTGGGAGACCTCGGCCTTGTCGACGATCTTGGCCAGCTCGCCCTTCCGCAGCAGCGGCATGGTGTTGACAACCACCGCGCCCGCCTTGGTCGCCGCCAGCCAGCAGGCCACCATCGCCGGGTTGTTGGCCGAGCGGATGAGCACCCGGTTGCCGGGCTTCACGCCCAGGTCCTCGGTCAGCACATGCGCCAGCCGGTTGGTCCAGTCGGCCAGTTCCTTGTAGGTGCGGTACCGGCCGTTACCGATCAGCGCGGTGCGGTCGCCAAAGCCCTTCTCCACCATCGCATCGGTCAGCTCGACCGCCGCATTCAGGTATTCTGGATAGTCGAAGCCCTCCAGCAGGAACTCCGGCCACTGGTCGATGGGCGGCAGGTTATCCCGGGCGAATGTGTCCACATGGGCGGTTGGTCCCAGCATCTCAATTCCCTCCCTGAAAGGCACCCAGCGCCTGGCGCGCGATCACCACCCGCTGCACGTCCGAGGCCCCCTCGTAAATCCGCAAGGCCCGGATATCGCGGTAAAGCTCCTCCACCTTCTGGCCCCGGCGCACACCATCACCGCCGTGCAGCTGCACCGCCTTGTCGATGACCTGCTGCGCCTGATCGGTGGAGAATAGCTTGGCCATCGCAGCTTCCCGCGTGACCCGCGCGGCACCGGAATCCTTGGCCCAAGCGGCGCGGTAGACCAGCAGCGCGCTGGCATCCACATCCAGCGCCATGTCGGCGATATGGCCCTGCACCATTTGCAACTCGAACAGCGGCGCCCCTTGCACCGTGCGCTCGCTCACCCGCTGCAGCGCCTCGTCCAGCGCCCGGCGGGCAAAGCCCAAGGCGGCGGCGGCCACGGTGGAGCGGAACACGTCCAGCACCGACATCGCGATTTTGAAGCCCTGCCCCGGCTGCCCCAGCAGCGCCGATTTCGGGATGCGGCAGCCGGTGAACCGCAGCGTCGCCAGCGGGTGCGGCGCGATCACCTGCTGGCGCTCAACAACTTCAAAACCCGGCAGGCCTGCGGGCACGACAAACGCCGACAGCCCCCTGGCGCCCGGCGCCTCGCCGGTGCGGGCAAACAGCGTGTAAACATCGGCAATCCCGCCGTTGGAAATCCAGGTCTTCTCGCCATTCAGCACATAATGGTCGCCATCCAGCGTGGCGGACATGGTGGAGTTCGCCACATCCGACCCTGACTGCGGCTCGGTCAGGGCAAAGGCCGAAATCGCCTTGCCTGCCCGCGTCAGCGGCAGCCATTCCGCCTGCTGCTCCGGGGTGCCGAACAGCGAGATCGCGCCGGTGCCCAGCCCCTGCATGGCAAAGGCAAAATCGGCCAGCCCGTCATGGCGCGCCAGCGTCTCGCGGATCAGGCACAGGGTGCGAACGTCCAAGGTCTCCCCCGCTTCGGCGCCTGAATGCCGTGTCCAGCCCGCCTCGCCCAGGGCCGCAACCAAAGCCCGGCAAGCGGCGTCGGTATCGGAATGATCAATCCCGCCCAGATTCGCCCCGGCCCAGTTGTCCAGCTCTGCCGCCAAGGCGCGGTGGCGGTCCTCAAAAAACGGCCATTCCAAAAACGACTTGTCTGCCATCTTCACTCCTCCCCGGCCAGAGAACGGATCCGCTCCTTCATCTGGCCCTAATTATCCCCGCCGGAGGCTCCCGCACCCTCCTCCGGCGCGGGCTCCGGCGTTTTCACGGCTCAGTCGCCCTCGAACAGCGGCTTTTCCTTCTTCACAAAGGCATGATAGGCGCGCTCGAAATCCGCCGTCTGCATGCAGATCGCCTGCGCTTGAGCCTCCGCTTCAATCGCCTGTTCGATCGACATCGACCATTCCTGCGCCAGCATGGTCTTGGTCATCATGTGACCAAAGTTCGGCCCCGCCGCGATCCGCTCCGCCCAGCTCTGCGCCTCGCCCGCCAGCGCGTCCGCCGCAACCAGCTTGTTGTGAAAGCCCCAGGCGTGACCCTCCTCGGCGCTCATCGACCGCCCGGTATACAGCAGCTCCGCCGCCCGGCCCTGGCCGATAATGCGCGGCAGGATTGCACAGGCGCCCATATCGCAGCCCGCCAGCCCTACCCGGGTGAACAGGAACGCGGTCTTCGCCTCCGGCGTCGCGATCCGGATGTCGGAGGCCATGGCGATAATTGCCCCCGCACCCACGCAGATCCCGTCAATCGCCGCAATCACCGGCTTGCCGCAGTTCACCATCGCCTTGACCAGATCGCCGGTCATCCGGGTGAAGGCCAAAAGCTCCTTCATGCTCATCTTGGTCAGCGGCCCGATAATGTCATGCACATCACCGCCAGAGCAGAAGTTGCCGCCGTTGGAGGCAAAGACCACCGCCTTAACGGTATCGTCGTAATGCAGATCCCGGAACCAGTCGCGCAGCTCGGCGTAGCTGTCGAAGGTCAGCGGGTTCTTCCGCTCCGGCCGGTCCAATGAGACGGTGGCGACACCGTCTTCGATCCGGCACAGGAAGTGTTTCGGGTCCGTGTTCAGCATCTCGCCTTGCCTCCGTTTTCCAGACGCCGGGCCACCGCGTCCAGGCTTTCTGTTATTCTCTGCGCCTCATCCGCGGTCAGCCCGTCAAAGGCCGCGTTGATCCAGCCCTCATGCGCGTCCGCCTGCCGGGCAAACTCCGCCTTGCCCGCCGGGGTCAGCCGCACCAGGTTGGCGCGCCGGTCGCCTTCGACCTTCTCGCGCAGCACATGGCCGTCTTCGACCAGCCGCTCGACGATCCCTGTCACATTGCCGTTTGAGACTTTCAGGACCCCCGACAGTTCGCTCATCTTCAGGCCCTTATCGTGCTGCATCAGCGCCGCCATCACGTCGAACCGCGGCAGCGTGGTAGAGAAATCGCGCCGCAGGTTTTCCCGCACTTCGCTCTCCACCGCCTTGGTGGCTTTCAGCACCTTCAGCCACAGCCGCAGCCGGTCTTTCGAAGTTGTGCTCAAATCTCCCCTCCCGAAATCGGCAGCGCGCTGCCGTTGACCGATCCCGCGCCCTCGCTGGCCAGCCACAGCGCTGCCTCCGCCACTTCTTCCGGCTGGATAAACCGGTCCTGCGGGTTGCCCCGGCGCAGGGATTTGGCCGCCTGCTCCGCCGTCATACCGGTCTTGGCCACGATGTTGTCCAGCGATCTTTGCAGCAGCGGTGTTTCGATGAAACCCGGGCAGATCGCATTCACCGTCACCCCGGATTTCGCCAATTCCACCGCCAGCGCCCGGGTCAGGCCGACAACGCCGTGCTTGGCAGCGCAATAGCCGGAAACATAAGGATAGCCCTTCAGCCCCGCGGTGGAGGCCACGGCAATCAACCGCCCCCAGCCCTGGTCTTTCATGCCCGGCAGACAGCCCTGCCACAGATTGAAAACACCGGTCAGATTGACCGACAGCGCCGCCTCGAAATCCCCGGTGGTCATCCGCTCAAAGGGTTTGGAGGGCGCAGCACCGGCATTGGCCAGCGCGATGCTGACCGGCCCGTTAGCCTCAGCCGCCTTGGCCAAGGCGTCATCCAGCGCCGCCCGGTCCGTCACGTCGCATACGGACGGAAAGGCGCCCGTGCGGTCCGCCACCTCTTGCAACGGCTCCATGCGGCGGCCCAGGATGGTGACCCTGGCGCCGCCTGCGGCAAACCGCGCGGCAAGCTCGGCGCCGACGCCGGAGCCGCCGCCGGAAATCACCGCATGTTTGCCCGCCACGCTCATGCCCGGATCACCTCCGCCTCGCGGTCGGCCAGCCGCCACAGCTGATCGCGGCCCGCGTGATAAGGCAGCGGCCAGTCGCCATGCCGGTCACCGATCCGCGCCGCCTCGTGCAGGCTCCAATAGGGATCTGCCAGATGCGGCCGGCCGACGCAGACCAGATCCGCCCGCCCCGCCATCAGGATCGAGTTGGCATGATCCGCCTCATAGATGTTGCCCACCGCCATGGTGGCAATCCCGGCCTCGTTGCGGATGCGGTCGGAGAACGGCGTCTGGAACATCCGGCCATAAACCGGCTGCGCATCGGTCGAGGTCTGCCCGGCAGAGACGTCAATGATATCGGCACCCGCCGCGGTGAAAGCCTTGGCGATCTCCACCGCCTCCTCCGGCGTCACACCCTCGTCGCCGACCCAGTCGTTGGCGGAGATACGCACCGACATCGGTTTGTCGTCCGGCCAGACTGCGCGCATCGCCTGGAACACCTCCAGCGGGTAGCGCAGGCGGTTTTCGAGGGAGCCGCCGTACTCATCCTCCCGGATGTTCGATTTAGGCGAGATAAAGGACGAAATCAGATAGCCATGCGCCGCATGAAGTTCGATCATGTCAAACCCGGCGCGCTCTGCCATTTGCGCGGCGGCCACGAATTCCGCTTTGATCGCATCCATTTCCGCGCGTGAGATTTCCCGCGGTGCCGGGTTGTTGTCCGACCACGGGATCGCCGAGGCCGAAACCGTTTCCCAGTTCCCTTCCGGCAGCGGCGCATCCATTTCCTCCCAGCCCAGCTGGGTTGAGCCCTTGCGGCCCGAATGGCCGATCTGGCAGCAGATTTTCGCACTGGTCTCAGCGTGGACGAAATCCGTCAGCCGCTTCCACGCCGCCTCATGCTCCGGCGCGTAGAGCCCTGGGCACCCGGGCGTGATCCGCCCCTCCGCCGACACACAGGTCATCTCGGTGTAAACCAGCCCTGCCCCGCCCTTGGCGCGCTCGCCGTAATGGATCAGGTGCCAGTCCGTCGGGCTGCCATCCACCGCCTTGTACTGCGCCATCGGCGACACCACGACGCGGTTCTTCAGCTCCATCCCGCGCAAGGCATAGGGCGCAAACATCGGCGGCCGCACAGGTGCATCGGCAGGCGCGCCTGCCTTATCCTGAAACCACTTCTCGGCGCTTTCCAGCCACTCCGCATCGCGCAGGCGCAGGTTTTCATGGGAAATCCGCTGCGAGCGGGTCAGCAGCGAGTAATTGAACTGCACCGGATCCATGTCCAGATAGCGCTCGACTTCCTCGAACCACTCCAGCGAGTTGCGCGCCGCCGACTGCAGCCGCAGCACATCCAGCCGCCGCTCCTCCTGATAACGCTCAAACGCGCGCTCAAGCGTCGGCTCGGTGCTGACCAGCTCCGCCAGCGCAATTGCGCTGTCAAAGGCCAGCCGCGACCCCGACCCGATGGAAAAATGCGCAGTGGCGGAGGCATCGCCCAAAAGCACCACATTCTCGTGATACCACTTCTCGCACAGCACCCGCGGAAAGTTGATCCACACCGCTGCCCCGCGCAGATGCGCAGCGTTGGACATCAGCGCGTGCCCGTCCAGATGATCGGCAAAGATCTCCTCGCAGGTGCGGATGATTTCGTCCTTGCTCATCCCCTCAAAGCCCCAGGCCTCCCAGGTCTCGGCAGAGCATTCAACAATCACCGTAGCGGTGTCGGCGTCGAACTGATAGGCGTGAATCCACATCCAGCCGTGCTTGGTCTTCTCGAACACAAAGGTGAAGGCATCATCGAATTTCTGATGGGTGCCCAGCCAGATGAACTTGCAGGGGCGGACGTCGATTTCCGGTTTAAAGTGCTCTGCGAACTCATTGCGGACACTGGAATTCAGCCCGTCGCAGCCCACCACCAGATCGTATTCTTTCTGATACTCGGCAGCGGTTTTCGCGGCGGTTTCAAACTGCAGGTCGACGCCCAGCTCCCGCGCCCGGTCCTGCAACAGCAGCAGCATCTGCTTGCGCCCGATCCCGGCAAAACCGTGGCCGCCCGACACCGTGCGGGTCCCGTTATGGACAACTGCGATGTCGTCCCAATAGGCAAAGTTTTCCCGGATCGCCGCCGCGCTTTGAGGGTCGTTCTCGGTCAGGTTCTCCAGCGCGTCATCCGACAGCACTACACCCCAGCCGAAGGTGTCATCCGCCTTGTTGCGTTCAATCACCGTGACCTGCGCCTCCGGCTGGCGCAGCTTCATAGAGATCGCAAAGTAGAGGCCGGCAGGCCCTCCCCCCAGACAGACGACTTTCATGACCATCCACTCCCGCTCAGCACAATATCCGCGGATCAGGATAAGCGGGTCCGGAAAAACTTCAAGCCTAAAGTTTTAAGCTTGAAACAAATGGCCGCGAGAAAGGCTCACGGCACGGACCCGGCACCGCCTCAGACGTGGCAAATGCACCCCAGCCCCGCCCTGGGCGGGGCTACGGAGCAGGCCGCCGCGGCACGGGCTGCCGCGGATTACAGCCCCCGCAGGTACTCCATCACCGCCGGGCGCACCGCCTGGTCGCCGCGGTGGCGCGCATCCGAGATGATCTTGCGCAGCTCACCCAGATCCACCCGCAGCAGCAGCGATTTCACCGGCCCGATCGAGGCCGGGCGCATCGACAGCGTGCGGATGCCCATCGCGGCCAGGCACACCGCCTCGACCGGCCGCCCTGCATCCTCCCCGCAGAAGCTGAGCGGCGTGCCGGAGATCGCGCAGCGTTCGACAATCCGCTCGATAAAGCTCAGGAAGCTGACATTCAGCGTGTCATAGCGGCGGCGCACCCGCTCGTTCTCGCGGTCAGCCGCAAAGAAGAACTGCTTCAGGTCGTTGCCGCCGATCGAGATGAACGCCACCTCGTCAAAGAACTTCTGCGGCGCATAGGCCAGCGACGGCGTCTCCAGCATCGCGCCCACCTCCAGATCGGATGGCAGCACGTGGCCCAGAATACGCTCGCGCTCGATTGTCTTTTCTACCTCGGCCTTGGCGGCGCGGTATTCCTCGAACTGCGCCACAAAGGGGAACATGACCGACAGCGGCCGCCCCTCGGCGGCGCGCAGCAGCGCTTGCAGCTGCATCCGCATCACCCCGGGCTTGTCCAGCCCGACCCGGATCGCCCGCCAGCCCAGCGCCGGGTTCGGCTCATCCGTGGGCTTCATGTAAGGCAGCACCTTGTCGGAGCCGATGTCCAGCGTGCGGAACACCACCGGCTTGCCGTGGGCCGCGTCCAGAACCCGTTTGTACAAGGCCACCAGCTCCGAACGCTTCGGCATCTGGTTGCGCACCAGGAACTGCAGTTCGGTGCGGAACAGCCCCACCCCTTCGGCGCCAGAGCCGTCCAGCGACGGCAGGTCAGCCATCAGGCCCGCGTTCATCATCATGTTTATGCGCTGCCCGTCGGTTGTCACCGCGGACTTGTTGCGGATCGAGGCATAGCGCTCCTGCGCCTGGGTATGCATCGCGATCTTGTCGCGGAAGGCGCCGACGACGGTTTCGTCGGGGCGCAGATGCACCACGCCCTGATCGCCGTCCACCATGATGTGGTCGCCATTCAGCGCCTCGGTGGTGACGCGCTTGGCATTCACCACCAGCGGAATTGCCAGCGCCCGCGCAACAATGGCCGCGTGCGAGCCGACGGAGCCTTCCTCCAGCACGATCCCCCGCAAGGACCGGCCGTATTCCAGCAGATCGCCCGGGCCGATGTTGCGGGCAATGAGGATCGGGTTCTCCGGCAATTCAGCGCCTGTATCGGCGCCCTGGCCGGTCAGAATGCGCAGCAGCCGGTTCGACAGGTCGTCCAGATCGCTCAGCCGTTCGCGCAGGTATGCGTCCTGCACCTGACTCATCCGGGCGCGGGCCTGGGACTGCTCCTTCTCCACCGCCGCCTCAGCGCTCAGGCCGCGGGCGATGTCCTCTTCCATGCGCCGCATCCAGCCTTTGGAATTGGCGAACATCCTATAGGCCTCAAGGACCTGCAGCTGCTCCTTGTCGCCATTGCGAGAGACTTCCAGCATCTTGTCGACACCGACCCGCAGTTCCTCCACCGCGCCGTTCAGCCGCTCCAGCTCGCGCTGCGGATCATCGGCAATCGGATTAGTGACAATCACCCGCGGCTCGTGCAGCCAGACATTGCCTTCCGCCGCGCCCTCCTGGGCCGAGGTGCCGTGAATCAGCACCGCCTGCTGGTGCAGCGGAGACAGCGCCGCGCCCTCGCCAACAAAGGCGCCCAGCTCGGTCATCTCGGCGATCACCATTGCCACCACTTCCAGTGCGTAAACCGCGTCCGAGGAAAACTCGCGCGCCTCCTTGGACTGCACCACCAGCACGCCCAGCATCTCGCCCAGGCGCTGGATCGGCACCCCCAGGAAGGACGAGTACCGCTCCTCCCCGGTTTCCGGCATGTAGCGGAAGCCTTTGGCATTGGGCGCATCCGGCGTGTTCACCACTTTGCCAAACCGCGCCACCCGGCCCACCAGGCCCTCGCCGATGCGCATCCGGGTCTGGTGCACCGATTCGATGTTCAGGCCTTGAGTCGCGCACAACTCCAGCGTCTCATCATCGCGGAACAGATAGACTGAGCACACCTCTGTGCCCATGCTGTCGGCGATCAGATGGGTGATCTTGTCGAGCCGCGCCTGACCGGCATCATCACTCGCCATCGCCTCGCGCAAGCGGCCCAGAAGCTTCCTGCTTTCGGATTCCGTACTATCGGCCATTCTCACCCTCTCCCGAGGTCGTTTCCCCGCACGCTGCCGCCCAGATTGCTCTCCCGGAACGGATACCGCCCAGAGTAGTACGCCAGCGCTCTCTCCTCCACCCACTTGTCCCACCCCAGGATGAAAAGTCCAAGTGTTTTTACTGCATTGCCCGTATTCAGCGCAGCCCGCTCCGGCGTTGCGCAAAATACCGCACAGCGCGGCCCAGACACAACAAAGGCGCCGGAAGGGCGCCCTTGCAATTTACCGGATCTCTTTATCAGATCAGCGCTCAGCCGGCTTTCTGCAGCTCAAACGCGTCGTGCAGCGCCTGCACCGCCAGCTCCATGTACTTGCGGTCGATCAGCACCGAGATCTTGATTTCCGAGGTGGTGATCACCTTGATGTTGATGCCCTCATCCGACAGCACCTTGAACATCTTGGCCGCCACGCCCGACTGCGAGCGCATGCCGATGCCGACCACCGACACCTTGGCCACATCCCTGTCGGCCAGCAGCTCGGCATAGTTCAGCTCGCCCTTTTCCTTGATCGCCAGCAGCGCCTGTTCGGCGCGGGCAACCTGATCGGTCGGGCAGGAGAAGGTCATGTCGGTGCGGCCCTCTTCGGAGATGTCCTGCACGATCATGTCCACATTCACGCCCGCGTCGCTCAGCGTTGTAAAGATGGTGGCCGCGATGCCAGGGCGGTCGGCCACCGACTGCACGGTCAGCTTGGCTTCGTCACGGGAATAGGCCACACCGGCCACAACATTGGATTCCATGATTTCCTCCTCGTCGCAGACCAGGGTTCCGGCCTCGTCGGACTGTTCCTCAAAGCTCGACAGAACGCGCAGCTTCACCTTATAGCGCATTGCCAGTTCGACCGAGCGGGTTTGCAGCACCTTGGCCCCCAGCGAGGCCAGCTCCAGCATTTCTTCAAAGGCGATCTTGTCCAGCTTGCGCGCCTTGTCGCAAATCCGCGGATCGGTGGTATAGACGCCGTCCACGTCGGTGTAGATGTCGCAGCGCTCCGCCTCGAACGCGGCGGCAAACGCCACTGCGGTCGTGTCCGAACCGCCGCGGCCCAGGGTGGTGATACGGCCCTCGGGGCTGATGCCCTGGAAACCGGCCACAACCGCCACTTTCATGCCCTCGGCAAACTTGGCACGGATGTTTTCCGGCGGAATCTCCTCGATCCGGGCCTGGCTGTGCGCCGAATTGGTCTTGAGCGGCACCTGCCAGCCCTGCCAGCTGCGCGCCGGGACATCCATCTCCTGCAGCGTCAGCGCCATCAGGCCGGCGGTCACGTTCTCGCCCGAGGACACCACGGCGTCATATTCCCGCGCATCGTACAGCGGCGAGGTCTCATCGACCCAGCCCACCAGCTCGTTGGTCTTACCGGACATGGCAGAGACGATGACGATCACGTCATAGCCCTTGGCCACTTCAACGCCGACACGCTTGGCGGCGCGGCGGATGCGGTCCAGGTTGGCGACAGATGTGCCGCCGAATTTCATCACAAGTACGGGCATATGGAACGGGTCTCCCTGCGCTTGCGGGTTTCGGTCCCGTGCCTCATATGCGAGCGGCCCTGTAAGGGCAAGAGCGCGCAGCCCCATCCGGCAAGGAAGCTGCGGTTCCGCCAGCCCCTGCGGCGCGGCAAAGCGCCACAACAGGCGGTTTGCGCAATTTCTGCCAATCCGCGCGCTGTCAGCCGCGCCAGAACCGCACCGTCAGAATGGCGTAGACCGCCATCAGTTCCAGCCGCCCGATCAGCATTGCCGCGCTCAGGATCCATTTCGCCGGATCGTTGAGAGTGGAAAAATTGCCGGCCGGCCCGATTGTATCGCCCAGCCCGGGGCCGATGTTGGCCACTGCAGTGGCCGCGCCCGAGACTGCGGTGACAAAGTCCAGCCCCGTCAGCGCCAGCGCCCAGGCAACCACCCCCAATGTAACCACAAAGAACATGAAAAAGGAGATCACCGAGCTCAGCACCTCAGCGTTCACGGGACGCCCCTCATAACGGGTGATGAACACCCCGTGCGGCGAGCGGATGCGCTGGATCTGATTGCGTATCGAGGCAAACAACAGCTGGTAGCGGAAGATCTTGACTGAACAGGCGGTCGAGCCCGCGCAGCCGCCGATCAGCCCGGTGAAAAAGAAGATCATCACCAGAAAGCTGCCCCATTGCATGTAATCGGCGCTGGCATAACCGGTGCCCGACATGATCGAGGTGATATTGAACAGGGCCGAGCGCAGCGCCTCCTCGCCGCCATGCGGGCGCGCGTAGTACAGCACGCCTGCGGCAATCGCGACCAGCAGCCCCAGCGTCATCATGAAGCCCCGGATCTGGCTGTCGCGCAGCATCGGGGTGCCGTGGCCGTTGATCAGCTGCACATAGCGCACGAAGGGCAGCGCCGCCAGGATCATAAAGACAGAGGCGGCATATTCCACCGGCCCGGCAAAGGCCCCGAAGGACGCATCGTAATTGGCAAAGCCGCCGGTCGCGATGGTGGTCATCGAATGCACCAGCGCATCAAACGGCCCCATGCCCATCACCATGTAAACCAGCATGCAGGCCATCGTCAGCGACACGTAGATCAGCGAAATCTGCTTGGCGATCGCCTGCGCGCGCGGCAGGATTTTCCCAAAGGTGTCAAAGCTTTCCGATTTAAAGATCTGCATCCCCCCGACCCGAAGCTCGGGCAGGAACACCATCGCCACAACAATGATGCCGATCCCGCCGACCCATTGCAGGATGCCACGCCACAGCAGCAATCCGCGCGGCAGATCATCAAGTCCCGAGATCACCGTCGAGCCGGTTGTGGTCAGCCCCGACATCGCCTCGAAAAAAGCATCGACAAAACGCAGCTCGGTGGCCCCCAGCATCAGCGGCACCGCACCGAACAGCGGCAGCGCAAGCCAGACCATCGTGGTCAGAAGGAAGGTCTGGCGGATGCTCAGCCCCTCCTTCACCCCGTTGGCACAGCTCAGCGCCATCAGCCCGCCGACCAGAATGGTGAACACCGCGCTTTCCAGAAAAACATGCCACTCGCCGCGGCCGTCCAGCAGATCGACCAGCAGCGGGAACACCATCATGGCTCCCAAGATGACGACCAGCAGGCCGATGACATATCCAACCGGGCGGAGATCCAACATGCGGCGCAGCGTTGGCCCCCCGCGCGGTAAGTGTCAAGTGTGCGGCGCTATTCGCCGCTGCCTCTGGTGCCAGCAGCGTTGCGCTGCGGCATCTGCGGCGGCGAAGACGGCTTGCGCGGCCGCTTGGCAGAGCCGGACTGGGCTGCCTCCGCCTTGGCTGGTGCTTTCACCTCAGGCGGCTTAGCTCCCGCGGCTTTTGCCTCAGGCGCCCTTGCCTCAGGAGCCTTTGCCTCAGGCGCCTTTGCTTCCGGTGCCTTTGCTTCAGGTTTCTTTGCCTGAGGCGCCGCGGCCTTGGTCTCGGGTGCCTTCAACGCAGCAGCCTTGGCGTCCGGCGCTGCGGCCTTTGGCGCTTCGGCCTTGGCTGCGGGTTTCTCTGCCGCCTTGGCCGGCTGTTCCGGCGCGCTCTTGCGGGATGCGGAGGTGCGGAACACCGCGGGTGCCTCTTTCATCCCGGGTCCGGCAGCCGCCCCGCCTTGCTTGGCGGCCTGATTGCCGGCGGCGTCTTTGGCTGGCTGTGCCGCGGCAGTCTTGGCCTGCTCCGGCTTGGCCGCCGTATCTGCCGCCGCCGCACGGGCCGGGGCCTTTCGCGCGGCAGGCTTGCGGGTTGCAGGCTTCCGGGTTGCAGCCTTGCGGGCCGCCGGCTTTTTGGCTGCCGCCTTCCGGGCCGTCTTGGCAGCCGGCTTCTTGCCGGGCTGCGCCTTTGCGTCCGCGTCCGCCACGGCTTCCGTTCCGGCTGCCGCTAGCGGGGCCGTTTCCGCCTCCGCTCCGGCGTCAGCTTGGCCTTCCGGCACGGTCTCCGCCGCGGCCGGGTTTGCGCCCATCAGCCGCCGTTGCGCCTCAAGCATCGAATGCGCCATCCGCATCTGCTCAAAGGGGGTCTGCAACGCCGCCTCTGCCGCCTGGCGCCACAGCTTCAGCTGTATGCCGGCCGCAAACCCCGCCCATTCATGCGCCCGGGCCGTGAAACCGGCAAAGTGGTGAAAGCTCGTCATCTGGTACTCCTCAAGTCCTGCACTGGCCTTGCGCCGGGGCTGCATTGAGATGTCCGGGCAAGGATATCGGGGAGCGGACGCCGGATGCGCACCGGGCCGGGTCCAGCAGAATTCGGGCCGTCAATTGCAGACACCTGCGCACAAGCTCCCCTGCCCCCGGCAGGATAACCGGGGGATTCGCAGATCAGGCTAACATGCGTTTCTGCGCAGCGGCGTAAAAATTGCGGCAACGCAGAAAATGCCGCAGAGCAGGCTCGTTTCAGGCGGAAACCTGCCTGCAAATCAGGCAGGCGCGCGCGTGTCTCAGCCGTGATGGATCAGGGTCGAGAACAGTTTCGGGTCCAGGCTCATCGCCTTGAACAGCGGTCCTTGGGTCAGCACGCTGACCGCGTCATGGCTGTGCAGGCTTTCCTGGTGGCTGGCCACCACCCGGAAATCGCCGATCCGGGCATCCCCCTGCAGCGCCTCGCAAAACAGCCGCGCCGCATCCTCGACAAAGATCGGATTGGCGGCGTTCAGCTCGGCAAACGCCTGCTCGTCCTCGCGCTTGACCATCACCTGGGTCTCGGTCGGCACCGCCTTGCGGCACAGCTCGATCAGGTCCTCGAACCACAGGCACTGGCTGCCCGGCACAGACTGCACCGAAATCCGCGCGACAGAGCGCTGCGAATGCGGCGTCGCCAGCTGGCCGCGCGCCTGGCGGGCGTGCTCTGACAGCTCCAGCGAACACGGGCAGGTCGAGGAATAGACATAGTCCAGGTGCATGATCTTCTCACGCACCCCGTCATGGTCCACCAGCTCCAGCGCAAAATCGTAATACTGGTAACCGCTCAGGCCGGAGCGCAGGCTCTTGACCCGCGCCGGGAAGGAGAACCGCATCTGGATGCGCGCATCCGGGCTGTCCAGATCGCTCAGGTAATCATCCAGCGCGTTCGCCATCACCTCGAAACTGAAGGTCCGCTCCGCGTGCTTGTAGAAGGTGCGCATGATCCGGGACATGTTGATGCCCTTCTTGCCGGCGTCCAGGCTGACGGTGCCGGTCACGCTGGTTTCCAGCGTCAGATCGCCATCATCGCGGGTGTGGAACCGGATCGGCAGGCGGAAGTTGGAGATCCCCACATGCTGAATCTGCTCCTTGGCGCCGCGGATCAGGCTGGTAGGCCCGTTCTGCAGGTCGGGCAGCGTCGCGCGATAAGCCTCGTCCGACTTGAAATCCTCGGGGTAAATCCGCGACAGATCCGGATAATTCCCGACCTCACGGCCCGGCAGCAGCCGTGCCACAGCCGGGTCCAGCTCGGCAATCTCGGTCTCAGACGCAATGCCGGCCCAGGCCCGCAACACATCCAGCGCGGCGGCAGCGGCCTCGCGGTCCGGCGCCTCAGCAGCGTCGCGGTTATGAATGTTCATCGGCGTTTCCCCCAGTGATACGGCCCATATAAGGTCCGGCAGGCCACCCTCATATACTGTTACGCGGCAATTTTCAAAACGGATCCGCCATTTGCGGCAGAACCGGCGCCTTATCGGACCCCCAACGCCTCTGCAAGCGCCCTCAAGCGCCGCGAACGCGACTTGTAATGCGCAGTGACCAGCACATAAGGCCGCGCCATCTCCAGCGCCGGCCCCTCCAGCCGGTGCAGCCTGCCCGCGCGGAGTTCGCCGCCCACAACCTGCTCCGGCAGCAGCGCAATGCCCAGCCCCGCCTGCACCAGCGACACGACAGAGGGAACCGACTGCCCGATCGCCGCCGCCAGGCTGGGGCGCTCAATCCCATGCTGCGTAAAATACTGCCGCCAGCCCGGCACCGAGGAAATCGTCTCGCCCCAGGCAACCTCGACCAGCGGCGCACTGCGCACATCGGCCTGCGGATCCGCTCCGACCGGCACCAGCCGGTCCTTGAACAGTGCCTGCGTCCGGTGCTCCGGATGCTCGCCGCCATAGGCCAGCCGCGCATCAATACCCTCGGCTTCCAGGTCGATCCTGTCATCCTCGATCCGAAGCCGCACCGTCACGTCAGGCCGCGCCTGCGCAAACAGCTTCAGCCGCTCCGGCAGCCACAGCTGCGCCAATGCAGGCGTGGCAGAAATCACCAGCGGGCGGCTTTTGGCGCCTTCGGTCATCGCTTCGGTGAAACTGGCGATCTCCGCCAGCGATACCGCCGCCCGTTGGTAGTAATCCCGCCCCGCATCCGTCAGCCGCACCTGATTGGCGCGGCGGACAAACAGCTTCAGCGCCAGCCAGTCCTCCAGGTTCTTGACCTGCATCGACACCGCAGCAGAGCTCACCCCCAGCTCCGCCCCCGCAGCCGAAAAACTCCCGGTCCGGGCAGCGCATTCAAAGGCGCGCAGGGCGTTCAGGGGCGGCAGCTTCATGGCGGCACAGTGCAAGAAATGCTTATGCTCGCCAAGATATTTTATAGTGGTCAGATGTCCGCGCAGCGCGCAGGCTTTACAAAAGACCATCAAGATCCAAGGACCACCCCATGCACGATATTCTTGATCTCGACCGTTACCCGCTCGACCGCCCCGGCACCCCGGAATGGCAGGCGCTGGTGGACCGCTGCCGTGCTGAGCTGGCCGCCGACGGCATGTTCAGCCTGGAGGGGCTGATGAAGCCGGAGGTGGCCCAAGGCGCAGCCGACGCGCTGAAAGGCAAGTTCGAGACCGAAAGCTTCCACCACAAGCGCTGGCACAACATCTATTTCAAGGACCGCGTCGAGGGGCTGGCCTCGGACCACCCGGCCCTGCAGAAGGTGGAGACCTCGAACTTCACCCTGTGTGCCGACCAGTTCCCGGACTCGCCTGTGCTTCGGCTGTACGACTGGCCGCCCTTTGCCGAATTCCTCGCCGCCACAATGGACAAGCCCGCGCTTTACACCATGGACGACCCGCTGGCGCGGCTGAACATCATGTCCTACGGAGCCGATCAGGCGCTGAACTGGCATTTCGACCGTTCTGAATTCACCACCACCATGCTGCTGCAAGCGCCTGAGGAAGGCGGCGAGTTCATCTACAGCCCCGAGCTGCGCAGTGATGACGATCCGAATTACGCAGGCGTCGAACGGCTGCTGAAGGGTGAAGACCCCAACATGCGCTCGATCACCCTGGCGCCCGGCACGCTGAACATCTTCCGCGGCAAGAATTCACCCCACCGGGTCGGCACCGTCAAAGGCGGCAAGACCAGGGTGATCGCCGTCTTCACCTTCTACGAACGCCCGGGCGTGCGGTTCAGCGATGAGGAAAACATCGGCTTTTACGGCCGCGCCTCCTGAGCCGGCCCCCGCTGAAAGAAAAGAGGGGGCTGTCTGCCCCCTCTTGAGCCTCCGGCTCAATTCACCCCCGAGGATATTTTCAGCCAGATGAATAAATGTTTTTCCGGCTGTAACGGGGTCAAGCCTGCGCGGCCTCCAGCGCCGCTGTCAGGTCGGCAATCAGATCGTCTGCGTCTTCCAGCCCCACCGAGAAGCGCACCAGGCCGGGTGTGATGCCCAGCTCGACCTTCAGGTCGTCGCTGAGGCGCTGGTGGGTGGTGGTGGCCGGGTGGGTGGCAATGGATTTGGCGTCGCCCAGGTTGTTGGAGATCACCGGGATGGTCATGGCGTTCAGGAACTTGAAAGCCGCCGCCTTGCCGCCCTTCAGGTCCAGCGACAAAACGGTGCCGCCCTTGCCGCCCAGCTGGGTCTGCACCAGCGCGTTTTGCGGATGGTCCTTGAGCCCCGGATAGATGGTTCGCGCCAGTGCCGGATGGCCGTTCAGGGCTTCGGCAATTTTCAGCGCGGTTTCGGCCTGGGCATTCACCCGCAGCGCCAGTGTTTCCAGCCCCTTCAGCATCACCCAGGCATTGAACGGGCTCAATGAGCCGCCGGTGTGCTTCATATAGGGTTCCAGCGTGCCGCGGATGTAGTCCTTGGTGCCCAGCACCACACCGCCCAGCGCCCGGCCCTGGCCGTCGATGTGCTTGGTCGCGGAGTAGATCACCACATCGGCGCCCTGTTCGATCGCGTTGGAAAACACCGGGGTCGAGAACACGTTGTCCACCACCACCGTGGCGCCCGCGGCATGGGCGATCTCAGCCACGCCCGCGATGTCGATCACCTCCAGCGTCGGGTTCGACATGCTCTCAAAGAACACCGCCTTGGTGTCCGGGCGCACCGCCTGCCGCCAGGCTTCCAGATCGGTGCCGTCGATGAACGTCACCTCAACCCCGAAGCGGCCCAGCACATCCGCCAGGATATAGTTGCAGGAGCCGAACAGCGCCTTGGCCGACACGATGTGGTCGCCCGCCTTGACCAGCGAGGTCAGCGCGCCATTCACAGCCGCCATGCCGGAGGCGGTGGCAAAGGCATCCTCTGCCCCTTCCAGCGCCGCGATACGCTTTTCGAACATGTCGACGGTCGGGTTGCCGTAACGGGCATAGATGAATTCATCCGGGCCGGTCTCGATGAACCGCGCCTCGGCCTGCTCGGCGCTGTCGTAGACAAAGCCCTGGGTCAGGAAGATCGCCTCGCTCACCTCGTTGTACTGGCTGCGGCGGGTGCCGCCATGAACCAGCTTGGTGCGGCTGTTCCAGTTGTCGCTCATCTTCTGTCTCCTCGCGCCTATAGCGCACAAAAAAACCCCCGATCGGCCAAGCGAAAGGGGGTCCTTCACGTCCTGACCTCTTTAGCGGGATTGTTTAACGTGGCCCGCAATCCGGTAACAAATCGCCACGATGTGATGGTTGCGATTTACGCATCTTGCGGGATTCGGTCAAGCCGCCGCGGAGCCGCCGGTCACACCGATGTGAGCGCCGCCGCCCCTTGCCTGCCCGCTGGCTGACGTGTTCCTGTGGCCGGGCACACTGACGGAGGCACGCGATGCAGGATCCCATCCGGCTGTTCTACTGGCCGACCCCCAATGGCTGGAAAATCTCCATCGCGCTGGAGGAGATGGGCCTGCCCTACGAGGTTACGCTGATCGACATCGGCAAGGGGGACCAGTTCGCGCCGGAGTTCCTGAAGATCTCCCCCAACAACCGCATGCCCGCCATTGTGGATCCGGACGGGCCCGGCGGCGCACCAGTCTCCCTGTTCGAAAGCGGCGCCATCCTGCAATACCTCGCCCGCAAGACCGGGCGGTTCTACGGCGCGGACGAACGCGCCCGGCTGATGGTGGATCAATGGCTGATGTGGCAGATGGGCGGCCTCGGCCCGATGGCGGGCCAAGCGCATCATTTCCTCAAATATGCAGCCCAAGACTTGCCCTACGCCAAGGACCGCTACCGCAACGAAGTCGCCCGCCTCTATGGCGTGCTGGACCGGCAGCTGGCGAAAACTGAGTATGTCGCGGGCGCTGATTTTACGATTGCCGACATGGCGGTCTGGCCCTGGGCCTCGCTCTGGGAAGGCCAGCAGCAAGTGCTGGACGACAAGCCGCATCTGGCCCGCTGGCTGGATCTGATGTGGTCCCGCCCCGGCGTCGCGGCGGGCCGGGCGCTGCATGCGGACCTGCGGGCCGACCGGTCTGACAGCAAGGCCCAGCAAGTAATTTTCGGCCAATCCCGCTAAACCGCGCACCCGCAGCGCACCGCAGGTGCGCTGCCCGGCCCAAGGCTTGGCGCCTCATCTGTGATGAGGGGCCAAGGCGCGGGAGCCCGCCCTTGCCTGCCGCCGGTTATTCCGCCGGGCCTGCCTCTTCCTCGTCGCCGTATTTCTGGAACAGCTGCCCCTGGAACATGAAGAAGGCAAACATCGCCACCGGCAGGCCGAATGTCTTGAAATAGACCCAGGTCTCGGTGCTCTGCGTGCGCCAGATCAGCTCATTCGCCATCGCGAGGCCAAAGAAGAAGGCGCACAGCCGCCGCGTGAGGATCATCCAGCCCTCCTGCTTCAGGGGCATCAGCTCCTCCATCACCACCTTGAGCCAGCTTTGGCCGCGCATCAGGCCGATGCCCAGCAGGCCGCCGAACAGCACATAGAGCATCGTCGGCTTCATCTTGATGAAACGGTCATCGTTGAACCACACCGACATGCCGCCGAACAGCACCACCAGGATCAGCGTCGCAAACTGCATCCGCGACAGATGGCCGGTCAGCTTCCACAAGGCGAGCGTTGACGCCACCATCAGCGGGATGAACGCCGCGGTGATGACGATGAAGCCCTTGTATTCGCTGCCGCCGATCAGAAACACCTCATCCTTCAGCTTCAGATAGCCGATGAAGAACAGGACGATGGGTCCAAGCTCCAGCACCATCTTCAAGGTCGGGTTGATCTTCTTTGCGGCCATGGGGCCTCCTGTCTGCTCTACTTGCGGCGGTCTCAGCCGCCCATTTCCACTATCACGGCGCCCAGGGCGATCAAAGCCATCAAGGCAATCCGCCGCGGCCCCACGGTTTCCTTCAGGACCAGCCAGCCGATCAGCGCCGCAAACACGGTCGAGGTCTCGCGCAGCACCGCCGCCTCCCCCACCTTGTCCAGCCTTGTGGCCAGCATGATCGCCCCAAAGGAGGCGAACGCCACCAGCCCGCCAAAGAAGCCCCGGACCATCAGCGGCCCCGGCGCGGGCGGTTCCGCCATGCTGCGCCAGCGGGCAAAGGCAATCACCGGAAACACCAGCCCGTCGATCATGAAAAACCACGCGAGGAAGGTGAACGGATCCGCCGTCGCCCGGATGCCATAGGCGTCATATGTGGTGTAGGCGGCCACAAACAAGCCGGTGATAAAGGCAAACAGCAGTGCGATCCCGAGGGTGTCGCGGTTGGCTTCCAGGAAGACAAAATTATAGGCCGCCAGACCAAAGATCCCGGCCAGCAGCACCGCCACCCCCAGCCATTGCACCGGGGTGAACACCTCGCCGAACAGAAAGAAGGAGCCGATCACCGTGAACAGCGGTCCGGTACCGCGCACCACCGGGTAGACCACGGTATAGCTGCCCTTGGTATAGGCCAGCGCCTGAAACAGCTTGTAGAAAACGTGGATCACCCAGGCGACGGCGAAGATCACCCACATGTGCGGCTCCGGCCAGGGCACCACAAACAGCGCAAAGGGCGCCGCCATCACGCAATAGGAAAAGTCGATCGCCCCGCGCGACAGCCAGGGGTCATGCCGACCCTTTTGCAGCGCGCCGAAGACCGCGTGCAAAAAGGCTGCCCAGATGGCCAGAAACAGCGCCGCCTGATGCCCGGCCTCGGTGCCTTCC
>NZ_JBQKUH010000035.1:0-46739 GCF_054968485.1 Leisingera sp. G5_S3_59_S7 | reverse complement strand
CAGCCGGGCGCGGCCTCAGATCTCGATCGCCTGCATCACTTCAGGCTCGATCACGTCCACCCCGGGCAGGCCTTCGATCAGGTCCTTGGCGTCCTGCTCCAGGATCGGAAAGCTCTTGTAGTGGCAGGGAATCACTGTCTTGAAATTGAAATAGCGTTTCGCCGCATAGGCCGCCTGCTTCATGTCCATGGTGAAATGGCCGCCTGCTGACAGGATGCCCACGTCCGGCTTGTAATAATCCCCCATCCAATCCATGTCCGCCATGATCGCAGTGTCGCCGGACAGATAGACCGTCTTGCCCTCCGCCATCAGCATGTATCCCACTTCAGAGCCGCCGGTGCGCAAGCCATCCTCGGTGCTGAAGGTGGAGCTGTGCGACGCCGGCACCATCGCAACCTGCACATCGCCCAGGTCCACCGTGCCGCCCTTGTTGAAGCCGGTGGTCTCTACCCCTTCGGTCTCGCCCCAAAGCCCCATCAGATCGTATTGTCCGATCACCGGCACCTTCAGCCGTTTGGCCAGCGGCAGCACGTCGACCACATGGTCGAAATGCGCATGGGTCAGCAGGATGTGCGTGGCTCCGGAAACCGCCGCCTCTTGCTGCTCCTCAGGCAGCACCGGATTGCCGGTCAGCCAGGGGTCCACCAGCAGCGCCTGGCCGCTTGTTTCGATGCGGAACGAGCCGTGGCCCAGCCAAATGATCTTCATCTGTCATCTCCTCCCGGTTCTAATGCCCGCAGCCTAGCAGGCTGAGGCGAAAATGATATCCAGACGTGCCGGAACTGCGGGCGCCGCCGTTTTCCCGGCCGCCGCACGCCGCAGCCGGCTTGCAGCGCAGGCGGCACGGCGGTAAATGCCTATCCAACACCAGATGAGGGTTTCCATGTCGATTGACCAAAGCACCGCCGCCAAGGTGGCCAAACTGGCCCGGATCAAGGTCGAGGACGACGCGCTGCCGGCGCTGGCAGACGAGTTCAACAATATCCTGGGATTCATCGAGCAGCTGAACGAGGTGGATGTCGAGGGCGTCGAGCCGATGACCTCGGTCACTCCGCAGCGCCTCAAGCGCCGCAAGGACGAAGTCACCGACGGCAACCAGCAGGACAAGATCCTGGCCAATGCGCCGGACGCCCGCGAAGGTTTCTTCGCCGTGCCCAAAGTCGTGGAGTGAGAGACATGAGCGATCTGAACAAACTGGGCCTGGCAGAGGCCCGCGACGCGCTGCGCAAGGGCGACACCACCTCCGTCGAGCTGACCGAGGCCTGCCTCAAGGCAATTGATGCGGCTGACGCGCTGAACGCCTTCGTGCACAAGACGCCTGAGATTGCGATGGAACGCGCCAAGGCGGCGGACGACCGCATCAAGGCGGGCGATGCGCCGTCCATGTGCGGCCTGCCGGTGGGCATCAAGGATCTGTTCTGCACCAAGGGCGTGCCCTCGCAGGCGTCCTCCAGGATCCTCGAAGGCTTCAAGCCGGAGTATGAATCGACCGTTTCGCAGAAACTGGCCGATGCCGGCTCCGTGATGCTGGGCAAGCTGAACATGGATGAGTTCGCCATGGGCTCCTCCAACGAAACCTCGGTCTACGGCAACGCCGTCAGCCCCTGGCGCCGCGGCAATGACGACGCCCAGCTGACCCCGGGCGGCTCCTCTGGCGGCTCCGCGGCTGCCGTGGCAGCCGACCTCTGCCTCGCGGCCACCGGCACCGATACCGGCGGCTCGATCCGCCAGCCTGCCGCCTTCACCGGCACCGTCGGGATCAAGCCGACCTACGGCCGCTGCTCGCGCTGGGGCATCGTCGCCTTTGCGTCCTCGCTGGACCAGGCAGGCCCGATGACCAAGTCGGTGCGCGACGCCGCCATCATGCTGGAAGCCATGTGCGGCCACGACCCCAAGGATTCGACCTCTGCCGAACTGGCAGTGCCGGATTTCGAGGCGATGCTGACGGGCAACATCAAGGGCAAGAAAATCGGTATCCCCAAGGAATACCGTATGGACGGCATGCCGGGCGAGATCGAGAAACTGTGGTCCGACGGCGCCGAAATGCTCAAGGCCGCAGGTGCGGAGATCGTCGACATCTCGCTGCCCCACACCAAGTATGCGCTGCCCGCCTACTATGTGATCGCCCCGGCTGAGGCCTCCTCGAACCTCGCGCGCTATGATGGCGTCCGTTATGGCCGCCGCGCCACGCTGGAAGCGGGTGACGGCATCACCGAAATGTACGAGAAGACCCGCGCCGAGGGCTTCGGCCACGAAGTGCAGCGCCGTGTCATGGTCGGCACCTACGTGCTGTCGGCAGGCTTCTATGACGCCTACTATAACCGCGCCCGCAAGGTCCGCACCCTGATCAAGAAGGACTTCGAGGACGTCTTTGCCGCCGGCGTCGACGCCATCCTGACCCCGGCCACGCCGTCCGCGGCCTTTGGCCTGGGCGAGATGACCGAGGCGGATCCGGTGCAGATGTACCTGAACGACGTCTTCACAGTCACCGTGAACCTGGCGGGCCTGCCGGGTGTGGCGGTGCCTGCGGGGCTCGACAAGCAGGGTCTGCCGCTGGGTCTGCAGCTCATTGGCAAGCCGTGGGACGAGGGCGATCTGCTGAACACTGCCTATGCGCTGGAGAATGCGGCCGGCTTTGTAGCCAAGCCGCAGCAATGGTGGTAAACCTCCGCCTCAGCACTTGAGCAGAGCAGACAGGTAACCCCATGCGCGCATTCGCATCTTACGCCGCCGCAGGCAGCCTTTTGGTGATGGCTGCCTGTTCGCCCCAAGTCCCCGACAGTGCCGCAGGCATTGATGGCGATCCCTTCGCGCCGCCGCCCGCCGCGGGCACGACCATCAACGGTGATCCGCTGGTGCCGCCGGCGCGGGTGTCGACGGAACCGGTGCCGGCAGCAACAGCCCCGCGCAGCCCAGGCTCGGCAGCTGCGGCGGGCACGTTCAATACCGCCAGCACTGCCGCCAGCGGCGCGGACATCGCCCGCGAAACCGCCGCAGCGCTGGCGGCCTCCGGTACCGGCTCCGGCGCTGAGCCGCTGCAGGCAAGCCCCGCGAACCCGGCACCGCAGATGGCCGGCGATGGCCGGATTTCGGACGAGAACGACTTTCAGGCGGTCTCCGCCCGGCAGTCGATCGAGAGCGACGCCGCCCGGCTGGAGCGCCAGCGGGCGCAGTACCAGCAGGTGCAGCCGGTTGCAGTGCCGCAGCGCACGGAGGAGGCAGGGCCCAACATCGTGCGCTATGCCCTCGGCACCAGCAATCCCAAGGGCGTGCGCGTCTACAGCCGCTCCGGTATCAACCTGAAGGCCCGCAACCAGCGCAACTGCGCAGAGTTTGCCTCCCCCGACCAGGCCCAGGTCGCCTTTCTTGACGCCGGCGGGCCGGAGCGCGACCGCAAGGCTCTGGACCCGGATGGCGACGGCTATGCCTGCGGCTGGGACCCGGCACCTTACCGGCTGGCCGTCCAGAACTGATGGCCGCGGATCCGCGCGGGCCTGATCAGCCGGGTGCCCTCTGGCACCCGAGCCCCAACTTCGGGCCCCGCAGGGACGGCTTGAAGCCGTCCCTGATCGTTTTGCACTACACCGCCATGAAGGGTGCGCAGGCCGCGCTTGAGCGGCTCTGCGATCCGGCGGCGGAGGTTTCCGCCCACTATCTGATCGGCACTGACGGCACCCTGTGGCAGATGGTGGCGGAAGAACACCGCGCCTGGCACGCCGGAGCCGGCGAATGGCGGGGGCAGGCGGATATCAACTCCCGCTCCATCGGCATCGAACTCGACAACCTCGGCTCGCACCCGTTCGGCGCGCCGCAAATGGCCGCGCTGGAAGAGCTGATGCGCGGTGTGATGCAGCGCTGGAGCATCCCGGCCGCGGGTGTGATCGGGCATTCCTGCATGGCGCCGGGGCGGAAGTCCGACCCGGGCCCGCGGTTTGACTGGAACCGTCTGGCGCGGCAGGGGCTGGCGGCAGCGGCCGGCGAGGGCCGGGTGCCGCAGAACCCATCCTTTGCGAAGTTCCGCAAGGCCGCCGCTGCAGCCGGTTTCACGGCGCAAGCGGAGGATGAGGCGCTTCTGGCCGCCGTCCGCCTGCGGTTCCGCCCCTGGGCGCGCGGCCCGCTGACGCTAGCGGATTTCGCCCCCCTGGGGGCTGACGCGCTTGAACCCTGATAATATGCGAGGCTCTGCCTCGCGCTCCGGGATATTTCCGGCCAGATGAATAAAGGATCCTGTCTTCATCCGGCTGAAAATATCCTGGGGTGAATTGGCCGTGAGGCCAAGGGGGGCAAAGCCCCTGAATCTGCACTATCCGCTTGACGCCGCACGCTGATGTTTCTACGCCTCCAGTCGCGCAGAAGGCTGGACGGCCGCGCGGGGCGCGCAAGCCCCCCTCGAGGAAAGTCCGGACTCCATGAAGCAACGGTGCCGGGTAACGCCCGGGCGGGGAAACCCGACGGAAAGCGCCACAGAAAACAGACCGCCCGCCGGACCGGAGGTCCGCCAAAGGAGCATCCGCGCGGGTAAGGGTGAAACGGTGGGGTAAGAGCCCACCGCGCTGCTGGCAACAGCGGCGGCACGGCAAGCCCCACCGGGAGCAATGCCAAATAGGGCCCCCGCGCGGGCAGGTCCCGGGCAACCGGGAAACCGCCGCTAGGTTCGCTTCAGCCGAGAGGGGCCGGGTTGGCAGCTTGAGCGGCGCAGCAATGCGCCGCCTAGATGAATGGCCGTCGAACCCGGGATTACGGTCCCGGGGGGACAGGATCCGGCTTACAGGCCTTCTGCGCATAAATCCCTTGGGGAATGGGGGCGAATCCTATTGACTTGGGGGCTGAGGCGGGTAAAAGCCGGGCTTCAGATAGGAATTTACCGAGAGGCCCCTGCCTTTTCGGACGCAGGAGAAGCACCATGGCGAAGCCGACCACCATCAAAATCCGCCTGAACTCGAGCGCGGGCACCGGCCACTTCTATGTCACCAAGAAGAACGCACGCACCATGACCGAGAAAATGGTTGTGCGGAAGTACGACCCGGTTGTGCGCAAGCACGTCGAGTACAAGGAAGGCAAAATCAAGTAAGCCTTTCCTTCGGAATGATTTCCGGAAACGGGTCGCGCCAGGCGCGGCCCGTTTTCTTTTGCAGCTGCCCCGGCGGGACAGCGAATGCCATTAATTCCCGGTAAATGCTGTTTTGATTGTCCGTATTTGCCTGCCGCCGCGGCATCTTCCTGCCGCAATTCTGCTCTAGGCTGACACTTGTGGGTTAATGAGCAAACGGGTGGATGAGCTGTGAAGACATTTGCGATCGCCGCGGCGCTGACAGCGGCCTCGGCACCGGTTTCAAGTTCCTTTGATACAACAGCGGCGGCAGTCCCGCTGCCGCCAGCGGTGACGGCGGTTCACCTGCATTCCGCGCCTTCAGCCCCGGTTCCAGCGGCGGAGCCCGCAGGCCGGGACCACGCTGTGATAGACAGGATCGTGGAGTTCCAGGGACGGGAACTTGCCTTGTGCCTGGTCCGGTCCGGCAGCGCAGGAATGGCAGTGCTGAGCGTGCCTGAGGACAGTGCAGTGCCCAGCCTGCCGGACATCGCCGAAGCGGACTTCCGCGGCCTGGTGACCGGGGCGTCGGGCTGCCGCCTGGAGGGTGATATCCGCGAGGTGGCGAGCAGCCGCGGCACCATTGCCATTTCCACAGGCCTGGACTGCTCCGGCTTAGGGTCCTGAATTCACGGGCCTTAAGCCGTTAACGGGCCTCAGGCGCGCCATTCCGCCATGGTCAGCACCGGCTCCATTCCCATTCCCATTCCCTTCATCAGCGCGGCTGAGGCGGTGTTGAAGGGCGCATAGGTGGCCGCGATCACCGTGGCCCCGGCGTTCAGCGCGCGGGCCTGCATTGCCTCTACCAGTGCCTTGCCGACGCCCATCCGCCGCCAGGCCTCCGTGACTGAAATATGGTGCAGCATGGCGCGTGTCTCGGCCGGGCGGACCGGCAGGGCAGGGCGCTCCTGCAGTTCATAGACCAGATAGCCCAGCAGGGTGCCCTGCGGGCTCTCCGCGGCCAGCGCAAAGACATCTTCCCCGCTCAGCCAGTCCTGCAGCCATTTGGCCAGACCGTCGCTGCCGGGTGCCGGAATGTGGCGCTCCGGCTGATGGGTGACGTGCAGCGCGTGCAGGTCCTGCAGCATCGGCACCAGGCGCTCGGCCTCTTTGGCGGGAACCTCAATAATGTTCATGGGGAATACCTTGTTTTTGTTGTTGAAATAAGAAGGGGCGGATCTTTGCGATCCGCCCCTTGCAATGCCTGAAATGGAGGTGCGCTTATTCGCGGTTGCCAAGCAGCTGGAGCAGCATCATGAACATGTTGATGAAGTCCAGATACAGGCTCAGCGCGCCCATGATCGCGGATTTCGCCAGCCACTCCTGGTCGCCCGCATGGGCCATCTGCAGGTAGTCGTTCTTGATCCGCTGGGTGTCATAGGCTGTGAGGCCCGCAAAGATCAGCACGCCGATCACCGAGATCGCAAATGCCATGGCGGAGGATGCCAGGAAGATGTTTACAATCGACGCCACGATCAGGCCGATCAGGCCCATGATCAGGAAGGCGCCCATGCCGCTGAGGTCCTTCTTGGTGGTGTAGCCCACCAGCGACAGGCCCGCAAAGGCGATAGAGGTGATCAGGAACACCTGCACGATGCTTTCGCCGGTGAAGACCAGGAAGATCGAGCTGATCGACAGGCCCATCACCGTGGCAAAGACGTAGAACAGCAGCTGCACGCCGGCTGCGGACATGCGGTTTGCGGCGGCGCCGATGCCGAACACAAAGGCCAGCGGGGCAAACATGATGACCCACTTCAGCGGCGAGGCATAAAGCGCATACCCGACGTTGGTCAGGTACTTGTCAGCGCTCAGCTGCGCCACGGCGTTTGCCGGATCGGTGGTGACAGCCAGCCCGGCGATTGCCCAGGCGGCCAGGAAGGTGATGAACGTGCCTGCCGCCATGGTGGCGTAGACTTTGTTCATATGGGCGCGAAGGCCCTCATCAATCTGCGCGGCGCGGGCGCCGGCAGCAGACCGGATGGTGTCAAACTGTGCCATTCTCAATGGTCTCCGTAATCTACTCCCTTGCTGCCCGCGCGCGAACGGAGCCGCGGCCGGCAGCTTTCCCGGTAAATATCGGGCTAACCGCCTTGCGGTTCAAGTATTTCGGACCAAGAAATACATGAAAAAAGCAAGTTAGCGGGCCGCTTTTCGGCAGCCCGCGGGAAAAGGCAGGCAGGGGCGGATTTTCCGCTCAGCGCAGCCAGTGGTCCGGCGCGCTCCAGAACCCGCGGCGGGCTTCGGCCTCGGCTTGTGACCGGGTCAGCCCGATGTCTTTGAGCGCCCGGTCATCCAGCGCTGCCAGCTGGTCCCGCTGGCGCCGGACAGACCAGAGCAGGCGCAGGCGGCTGAACAGCGAATGCTGCGGCTTACGGGCGGTGCAGCTGGCGGGGCATGAGGCTGTTGCATGGGTCATGTCGGCGGATCCTTCAGTTGAGTTTGTGATGTTTACCCTTTGGGTGATCAATGGTATTGATGAATATGGCTCCCTGTGGCATATTTTGAAAACGAATGTTTTTGATACAATGCATCAGGTGTTGTGATGGTAAGAAATCTCGATATCACCACGCTCCGCTCCTTTGCAGCGGTGGCAGACAACGGCGGCGTGACACGGGCGGCGGGGTTCCTGCATCTCACCCAGTCGGCGGTCTCCATGCAGCTGAAGCGGCTGGAGGAGCTGCTGGGCGTGGCGCTGCTGGACCGATCCGGCCGCACCATTGCGCTGACGGCAGAGGGCGAGCAGTTGCTGGGATATGCCCGCAGAATGGTGGCGCTGAACGACGAGGTGATCGGCAGGCTGACCGATCAGGCCTATGAGGGCGAGGTGCTGCTCGGGGTGCCGCATGACGTGGTGCACCCGGTGATCCCCACGGTTCTGAAACGGTTCAACCTCAGCTATCCGCGGGTGAATGTGAATCTTTGCACTTCCAACACCCGTGATCTCAAGACAGAGTTCGGGCGCGGCGCCTTTGACCTGATCCTGACCACCGAAACTGGTGCGGGTGAGGGCGGTGAAACGATCCACAGCATGCCGCTGCGCTGGGTCGGCGCGCCGGACGGGTCGGTCTGGCGGCAGCGCCCGCTGCGGCTCGGCTTCTGCCGCAACTGCAGCTTCCGTCCGGTGGCCACGGCCGCGCTGGATGAGGCGGGCATCGAATGGGAGATGGCGCTCGACAGCGATTCCGACCGGACGGTCGAGGCGACGGTCAGCGCTGATCTAGCCGTTGGCGTGCTGCTCGAGGGCACCCAGCCGGGCTATCAGGAGCTGATCGACCAGGGTTGCGGCCTGCCGGACCTGCCGATGCAGCACATCAATCTCTACGGGGCGGAGCGCGTGCGTGCGCCTTACGTCGAAGAATTGGCCGAGTTCATCCGCCAGGGCTTCCAGGGGCTGTGGGCGGCACCGTTGCGGGCTGCCGGGTGACATGCGGCATCCCCGGCACGGGGCGGATCCGGTTGCCGGGGCATTGAGCACACAGTGACCGCGGAAAAGGCGGCCGCATCTCCCGCGCCCGCAGGCCGCCCTGGCTTTGCCAGCGCGTCCCTAACGGCCTTGGGCCAGGCGAATTGGCAGATGCACCGGCGGCGGGCGGGCGCCTTCGCGCAGGCAGCTGTTCGGCCGTCAGCCCTCCCTTGCAATCAGCTGCCGGTGCCTGTGGTGATTACGACCTTGCCAGTGGATTTGCGGCTGCGCAGCAGCTCCAGCCCTTCACCAGCCTGTTCCAGCGGCAGCACGTGGCTGATGTGCGGCTTGATGCGGCCCTCACCGTGCCAGGCAAACAGCGTCTCAAAGGACCGGCGCACCGCTTCGGGACGGAATTTCATGTAGCCGCCCAGATAGAATCCGATCACCGTCAGGTTCTTCACCAGCAGGTGGTTGGCCGGGATCTGCGGCACCTCGCCGCCGGCAAAGCCCACCGGCAGCAGCCGCGCACCGGGATTGGCGGACCGGAAGGCGGCCTTCCACACGTCGCCGCCGATTGCATCGTAAACAACATCCGCGCCGCCAAGCGCCTTCACCGCACTGCGCAGGTCCTCGCCCGCGTCGATCAGGTGATCCGCCCCGGCGGCTGCGGCCACCTCCAGCTTCTCCTGGCCGCGGGCCTGGGCAATTACCGTTGCCCCCATCAGCTTGCCGATCTCGACCGCTGTCAGGCCGACACCGCCGGCAGCGCCCGTCACCAGCAATGTCTCGCCAGGCTGCAGCCGGGCGCAGTGATCCAGCGCCATATGGCTGGTGCCATAGGCGATCTGCATCGCCGCGGCATGTTCGAAACTCATTTCATCGGGGATCCGGATCAGCCGCGCGGCATCGAACACGCCCGCCTCCGCCAGCCCGCCGCAGCCGCCGAACACAGCCACCCGGTCGCCAACGGCAAATCCTTCGGTTCCCTCTCCCAGCGCCGTCACCACGCCGGCGGCCTCCAGCCCCAGGGTGAAGGGCGGTTCCGGCGTGTCCTGATAGCTGCCCTTCATCATCAGCAGATCGGCAAAGTTCAGGCCGCAGGCCCGCAGCGCAATAGCCGCTTCTCCCGGGCCTGGCTGCGGGCATCCGGTTTCCGTCAGGGCTGCCGGTCTGTCGAAGCCGGAAACTTGGTAAGCCAGCATATTTCTTCCTCACCTTTTGCGGGAATCGGGGTGATTCGAAGCGGTACACTGCCGGGCCTCCGCACCCGGGCACACCTCGCTATTTTTGGGGAGGTACGCGATCTGCAGCCGCTTGGCAATAAAACGTTTATAAAAATGATACATGAAATCATGCGGTTGAGCTTTCGGGCCCCGCCGGGGGCGACGGCAGTCTTGCAATCAACCGCAAGGGTTGTACACTTTTGCTTAGAGGTTGATCTCAGATCGCTCTGATGGGGAACCGTGTTCCGGCAAAGATTTGAAGGCGCCAGAACAGGTTATAGGAATGCAGCGGTCCGGGGTGCAGCCGGATTTTGAGACTAGGAGAAACGCATGGCTCATCCCGTTGACGTGCATGTGGGAAAGCGCATCCGCCACCGCCGGTGGCTGATCGGCATGACGCAGCAGCAGCTAGCCGAACAAGTCGGCATTAAATTCCAGCAAATTCAGAAGTATGAGACCGGTGCCAACCGGGTCAGCGCGTCGCGGTTGTGGGATATTTCCGACGCCCTCGAGGTGCCGGTGAGCTTTTTCTTCGAAGGCTTGCAGGAAGAAGGCAAGGCCCCGGCCGAAAAGACCGCCGTGCCGGAGGATCTGATGGGCGACAAGGAAGCGCTCGATCTGGTGCGGTCCTACTACGCGATCCCGGAAAACCAGCGCCGCCGCCTGTTCGAACTGGCGCGGGTGCTGAGCGACGCCGCCTGAAAGCTGGACGGGTCCTGACGGCCATTGCGGCGCAAAACCGGCTTCGCGGCGGGATTTGCGCTTGCAATAAAACCGGCCGGGTGGCACCCGTTCACGCATGACACAGGCCGCTTTTTCCGATCTCGATGTTGCGCACAGGATGGCAGACGCGGCCCGCGCTGCCATCCTGCCGCATTTCCGCACCACCTCCCTGAACACCGAAAACAAGCTGGCTGGCGGGTTTGATCCCGTCACCGTGGCCGACCGCGCGGCAGAGCAAGCAATGCGCGCCGTGCTGGCAGAGCTGCGCCCTGCGGACGGCATCCTGGGCGAGGAGTTCGGCTCAGAACCCGGCACCTCCGGCCGCACCTGGGTGCTGGACCCGATCGACGGCACCCGCGGCTTCATCAGCGGCACGCCGACCTGGGGCGTTCTGATTGCGCTGGCGGATGAAAATGGCCCGTTCCTGGGGGTGATCGACCAGCCCTACACCGGCGAGCGTTTTTGCGGCGGCCCTGAGACCGCCATGATGACCGGCCCGCTGGGCGAGAGGCCGCTGGAAACCCGCGCCACCGCCGCGCTGGAGGACGCCATCCTGTTCACCACCTTTCCGGAGGTCGGCACCGCCGAGGAGCGCGCCGGGTTCGAGCGGGTGTCTGCCCGCGCCAAGCTGACCCGTTACGGCACCGATTGCTATGCCTATGCGCTGGTGGCCGCAGGACAGGTTGATCTGGTGATTGAGGCGGGCCTCAACGCCTATGACATCCAGGCGCCGATAGCATTGATCCAGGCGGCGGGCGGCATCGTGACAGACTGGCAGGGCAACCCGGCGCATCAGGGCGGCCGTGCCTTGGCCGCCGCCAATCCACGGATTCACGCCGCTGCGCTGGAGCTGCTGCGCCAGGCCTGACAGGCTTGAAACCGGCGGAGCCTGCTTGTAATCTGCGCAACAGGCCGGTTCTTCGCCCGTTTTCCATCGGCCAATCACACATTCCACTGAAGCGGGCTGCCAAAAGGAGTGTGTGACGATGGCAGAAATCCTGATTCAAAATGCCGATACCGTCCTGACGATGGACGATGCGCGGCGGGTGCTGCACGGGGCGGATGTGCTGATCCGCGGCGGCCAAATTGCCGCGGTAGGGCAGGGGCTGGAGACCAGCGGCGAGACCGTCTCCGGCCGCGGCTGCGTGGTGACGCCCGGTCTGGTCAACACCCACCACCACCTTTACCAGAACCTCACCCGCGCAGTGCCGGGCGCGCAGGACGCGCTGCTGTTCGGCTGGCTGCAGCGGCTGTATCCGGTTTGGGCGCAGTTCACTCCTGACGAGATGTTCGTCTCTGCCCAGCTGGGCCTGGCCGAACTGGCACTGTCGGGCTGCACCCTCAGCTCCGACCACCTGTATCTCTACCCCAACGGCTCCCGGTTGGAGGACACCATCCACGCCGCCCGTGACGTGGGCCTGCGCTTCCACCCGACCCGCGGCGCGATGAGCATCGGCGAAAGCGACGGCGGCCTGCCGCCGGACAGCCTGGTCGAAGACGAACGGGCCATCCTGGACGACATGATCCGGGTGGTGGACGCCTTCCATGACCCGGCTGAAGGCTCCATGTGCCGGGTTGGCCTGGCACCTTGCTCGCCGTTCTCAGTCAGCCGGGAGCTGATGCGCGACGCCGCGCTGCTGGCCCGCGACAAGGGAGTGATGCTGCACACCCACCTGGCCGAAAACGACGAGGACATCGCCTATTCCCAGGCGCAGTTCGGCTGCCGCCCCGGCCAATACGCCGAGGAACTCGGCTGGACCGGCGATGATGTCTGGCACGCGCATTGCGTCAAGCTCGACGTGCAAGAGATTGATCTTTTTGCCAGAACCCGAACGGGAGTTGCCCATTGCCCCTGTTCCAACTGCCGCCTGGGAAGCGGTATCGCGCCGGTGCGCGCGATGCGCGACGCAGGCGTGCCGGTCGGGCTGGGGGTGGATGGCTCTGCCAGCAACGATATGGCCAGCCTCAGTGCCGAAGCACGCCAAGCCATGCTGCTGCAAAGGGTCGCCAATGGCGCGGACGCGATGAGCGCCTATGAAACCCTGGAGATCGCCACCCGCGGCGGCGCTGATGTGCTGGGCCGCCCCGACTGCGGCCGCCTCGAACCCGGCAAGCGCGCGGATATTGCGATCTGGGACGCCACCGGCATCGCCTCCAGCGGCAGCTGGGACCCGGCGGCCTTGCTGCTGGCCGGCCCCACGCAGGTCAAACACCTGTTCGTCGAGGGCAAGCAGATCATCCGCGGCGGCGAACTCACCACACTGGACCTGCCGCGCCTGATCGAGCGCCACGGCCAGCTGGCGCAACGGTTGATGCAGTAGAGGATCCGTCCTTCATCTGGCTGAAAATATCCCCGCCGGAGGCAGAGGCGCGCCAGCGCCTCTCCTAAACCCGCTTGCCGCCGATCCAGGTCTCGGCAATGGCGCGGTCATCACCCATCATGATGGTCGGGAACACCGCTTCCCAGACATCTTCGGCCCTATCGGCGCGCTGCGCAATGGCCGGGGTGGAGGCCAGGTCCAGCACCACCAGATCCGCCTCCATGCCTGCCGCGATATTGCCGATCTTCCCATCCATCCGCAGCGCCGTGGCTGATCCTTGGGTCGCCAGCCACAACAGCTGCGCCGCGTGCAGCGGCGTGCCGCGCAGCTGGCCGATCTCATAGGCCGCCGCCATCGTGCGCAGCATCGAAAAACTCGACCCGCCGCCGGTGTCGGTGGCAAGGCCGATCCGCTGCCCCTCCGCCATCAGCCCGGCCATGTCAAACAGGCCGGAGCCGATGAAGGTGTTTGACGTCGGGCAATGGATCAGCGCCGCGCCATAATCGCGCAGCCGGTGCCGCTCGCGCTCCTCCAGGTGGATGGCGTGGCCATAAAGCCCCTTGGCGCCCAGCAGGCCGAACTCCTCATAGGTGTCCAGGTAATCCCGCGCCTGCGGGAACAGCTCCCGGACCCAGGCAATCTCATCTGTCTGCTCGCTCAGGTGCGTCTGCATCAGGCATTCCGGATGCTTGCCCCACAGCGCGCCCATCGCCTCGAGCTGCTCCGGCGTCGAGGTGGGGGAGAACCGCGGGGTGATGGCGTACTCCAGGCGGTCCACTCCGTGCCAGCGTCCGATCAAAGCCTCCGAGTCGTCATAGGCCGACTGCGCCGTGTCCCGCAGCCCCTCCGGCGCGTTGCGGTCCATGCAGGTTTTGCCCGCCGCCACCCGCTGGCCGCGCGCCTGCGCCGCGGCAAAGAACGCATCGACGCTTTCGGAATGGATAGTGCAATAGCTGCAGACCGTTGTGGTGCCATGCGCCGCGGTCAGGTCCAGATAGCGCGCGGCGATTTCATCGGCATAGGCCCGGTCCGCAAACCGCATTTCCTCCGGGAAGGTATAACTGTTCAGCCAGTCGATCAGCCGCTTGCCCCAGCTGGCGATGATCGCGGTCTGCGGGTAATGCACATGGGCATCGACAAAGCCCGCCATGATCAGCTTGCCGCTGTGATCCACGGTCGCCGCCTCTGGCAGAAGCGCCTGCATTTCCGCCAGCGTGCCGGCACCCGCGATCCGCCCGTCCTGCACCGCCACCGCCTCCTGCAGCCGGGCCGCGTATTCCGGGCGCTCCCCGTCAAAAGGCGAGCCGGAGAAGGACAGAACCTGTCCCTTCAGGATGAAACCGGTGGCCATATTTCCAACCCTTTCCTTGCAAATGCACCCCGCGCAGGGTACCCGCCGCATCAGCTCCGGACAGATTATGCCATTGTCATTGTTTTCCGGTAGCGGCTTCTTCTATTTTGCAGGCAAATACTCACAAAATACTCCGGGGGCATCACATGAGCAGCGGCGACAACATCTCCGGCGACCTGTCTCAGGACGACGCCTATGACCTGGACCGCAAGCTGGTGGCCCAGATTCTGGAGGCGGTGGAGCAGGGCGACCAGCAGGCCCTGACTGAGCTGCTGGAAGGCCTGCACGCGGCTGACATCGCCGACCTTCTGGAACAGATCGAATCGGCGGAGCGGACCAGGCTGATCCGCCTCTATGACCGGGAATTCGACGGCGAAATCCTGTCGGAACTGGATGAAAGCATCCGCGAAGAGGTCATCGAAATCCTCAACCCGCTGGTCTTGGCCGATGCGGTGCGGGAGATGGAAAGCGACGATGTCGTCGATCTGCTTGAAGACCTGGAGGTGCCGCAGCAGGAAGCCATCCTGGATGCGCTTGAGGATGCCGACAGGGTCGCGGTCGAACAATCCCTGAGCTTCCCGGAAAACTCTGCCGGCCGTCTGATGCAGCGCGAGGTGGTGATGGCGCCCGAGCATTGGAATGTCGGGCAGGCCATTGATTTCATGCGCAACTCCGAGGACTTGCCGGAGCAGTTCTACCATGTGGTTCTGGTTGATCCGCGCCTCCATCCGGTTGGCAACGTCACCCTGGGCCGGATCATGGCCGCCAAGCGCGAAGTGCCGCTGACCGATCTGCTGGAGGAGACGTTTCAGGTCATTCCCGCCGATCAGGACGAGGAAGACGTGGCCTATGCATTTAATCAGTACCACCTGATCTCGGCCCCTGTGGTGGACGACGAGGGGCGGCTGGTCGGCGTGATCACCATCGACGATGCGATGATCGTGCTGGACGAGGAACACGAGGAGGACATTCTGCGCCTGGCTGGCGTCGGCGAGGAAAGCTCGCTCGCCGACCGGGTGATTGAGACCACCAAGCGCCGCTTTCCCTGGCTGGCGGTCAACCTGGTGACGGCAGTGCTGGCCTCGCTGGTCATCGCTCAATTCGAGGCGGCGATTGCCCAGATCGTGGCGCTGGCCGTGCTGATGCCGATTGTCGCCTCCATGGGCGGCAATGCGGGCACCCAGTCGCTGACGGTGGCGGTGCGCGCCATCGCCACCCGCGACCTCACAGGCTCCAACGTCTGGCGGGTGATCCGCCGCGAGGTTCTGGTGGGGCTGGTCAACGGTGTGATCTTTGCCATCGTGATGGGGCTGGTGGGCCTGGCCTGGTTTGGCTCGCCGATGCTGGGTGTGGTGATCGCCGTCGCTATGGTGGTCAATCTGGTCGTGGCGGGGCTGGCGGGCACCGTGATCCCGGTTCTATTGGAGAAGACCGGAATTGACCCGGCCCTGGCTTCCGGCGCCTTTGTAACCACGGTGACCGACGTGGTGGGCTTCTTCGCCTTCCTGGGCCTGGCCGCCGCCGTACTGCTGTAGGAGACCGCTATGACGGATCTGACCGAAATCAAGGCCGCCGCCCGCAAGGCCGCCTTTGCCCGCCGCAAGGAGGCGCATGCCCGCAACATTCCCGGCGCTGCGGGCCACCTGTCGGAGGTGCTGGCCGGCTACCGGGGCGTGCCGCTGTCAGGTTTCTTGCCAATCCGCACCGAGATTGACCCGGTGCCTGCCATGGCAGAGGCCGCAGCACACGGGCCCGTCGGCGTGCCGGTGATCATGGGCGCGGGCAAGCCGCTGAAGTTCAGCCGCTGGCAGCCCGACGGCCCGCTGCGTGACGGCCCGTTCGGCGCCATGGTGCCGGAGGTTGACGATTTCTTTGAACCGGAAATCCTGGTGGTGCCGCTGGTTGCCTTTGATGCCACTGGCGGGCGGCTGGGCTATGGCGGCGGCTTTTACGACCGCACGCTGGAACTGCTGCGCGGCAAGCGGGCGACGCTGGCGATCGGCTTTGCCTTTGACGCGCAAGAGGCCGAAGACCTGCCGCTGGAACCCACCGACCAGCCGCTCGACATGATCGTGACCGAAAGCCGCATTTTGCAGTTCAAACGCTGACGCCGGCCCCCGGCAGCCAGGATTTTTCTGAAAAATCTTGGCAAAACTTTTCAGAAAAGTTTTGCGCGCCCGCCGCGGGACTTGTCCTGGCGGGCGCATCCGCGTACCACGCCGCAATGCGAATTCTGTTTCTAGGCGATGTGATGGGCCGCGCCGGGCGCCGTGCCGTCACCGAAAATCTGCGGCGGCTGCGGCAGGAGTGGCGGCTCGATTTTGTCGTGGTGAACGGCGAAAACGCCTCCAACGGCATGGGGCTGAGCGGCGAGCACGCCAAGCTGCTGCTGGACGCCGGCGTCGACTGCCTGACACTGGGCGATCATGCCTTCGACCAGAAGGACATGCTGCAGTTCATCGAGAAGGAACAGCGCATCATCCGGCCGCTGAACTTTGCCAAGGGCGCGCCGGGCCGCGGCTTCCGGCTGTTCAATGCGCCGGGCGGGCGCAAGGTGCTGGTGGTGCAGGTGCTGGGGCAGGTGTTCATGAAACGCGCCTTTGACGACCCCTTCGGCGCGGTGGAGGCTGTGCTGAAAGCGCATCCGCGCGGCGGGCTGGCGCAGGCGGTCATTGTCGACATGCATTGCGAGGCGACCTCAGAGAAGATGGCAATGGGCCATTTCTGCAACGGCCGCGCGTCGCTGGTTGCAGGCACCCATACCCATGTGCCGACCGCCGATGCGCAGATCCTGTCCGAAGGCACCGGCTATCTGACCGACGCGGGCATGTGCGGCGATTACAACTCGGTCATTGGCATGGACAAGGCCGAACCGATGCGCCGCTTCCTGACCGGCATGCCGAAAACGCGCTTTACCCCGGCAAACGGCGAAGCGACCCTGTCCGGCGTGTTTGTGGAAACCGACGACCGCACCGGCGCTGCGAAACAGATTCGGATGGTGCGCAATGGCGGGCTGCTGCAGGAATCGGCGCTCTGACCGGCGGCCGCATGTCCTCTTGCGCTGCCTGAGGCGGAAAGTTCGGCCGGAATGGCAGCGAATTGCTGCCAATTTTCCTGATTGGCACCGGATCAGCCCCAGCGGGTGCGGTAATTCTTGCCCCGCCAAAAAGTTTCAGGGAAACTGCGCGATGGCACAGCGCTGTCCCGCGCGCTAAACCCGCCTTAATCAATATGGGCATAGTCACGGCACATGCAGTTTTTCCAACTTGGTGACACCGGCAGCGCGGTCCTGGCGCTTGCAATTGTCCTGGCCATGTTCTTGGCGTTCCTGCGGGAAACCTACCCGACAGAGGTTGTGGCGCTGACCGGCGTGGCGGCGATGCTGGCCACCGGCATTCTCCCCTACAGCGAGGCGCTGCCGGTGCTGGCAAACCCGGCGCCCTGGACCATTGCGGCGATGTTTATCATCATGGGCGCCCTGGTGCGGACAGGCGCCCTCGACGCCTTCACCCAGATTGCCAAGAAGCAGGCGGAGGTGAACCCCAGGCTCGCCGTGGCCTTGCTGATGGCCTTTGTGGTGTCCGCCTCGGCCGTGGTGTCCAATACGCCGGTGGTGGTGGTGATGATCCCGGTGTTCATCCAGATCGCACGGACGTTGAAGGTTTCGGCCTCCAAGATGCTGATCCCGCTGAGTTATGCCGCAATCCTGGGCGGGACGCTGACCCTGATCGGCACCTCGACCAACCTTCTGGTGGATGGTGTTGCCCGGGCGCAGGGCTTGAAACCCTTCACCATCTTCGAGGTCACCCCGCTGGGGCTGATCCTGATCGTCTACGGCATGGTCTACCTGCGCTTCATCGCGCCGCGGCTGCTGCCGGAACGCGACAGCATGGCGGCGATGCTGAGCGACAAGTCGAAAATGAAGTTCTTCACCGAGGCGGTAATCCCGCCGGAAAGCAACCTGATCGGCCGCGAAGTCACCGGCGTGCAGTTGTTCAAGCGCCCGGGCGTGCGGCTGATCGACGTGATCCGCGGCGACGATTCCTTGCGCCGCAACCTCAAAGGCGTCGAGCTGCAGGTCGGCGACCGCGTTGTTTTGCGCACAAGGATGACCGAACTTTTGAGCCTGCAAAGCAACAAGGAGCTGAAGCGGGTCGATCAGGTCTCCGCGGTGGAGACCCATACCGTCGAAGTGCTGATCACCCCCGGCTGCCGCATGGTGGGACGTTCGCTTGGCGCCATGCGTCTGCGCCGCCGCTATGGTGTATATACGCTGGCGGTGCACCGGCGGAACCAGAATATCGGCGTGCAGCTTGATGATCTGGTGGTGCGGATCGGCGACACGCTGCTGCTGGAGGGCGCCCCCGCCGACATCCAGCGTCTGGCGGCCGACATGGACCTGGCCGATGTCTCGCAGCCGACCCAGCGCGCTTACCGCCGCAGCCATGCGCCGATTGCGGTTGTGGCGCTGTTCGGCATCGTTGTGCTGGCGGCCTTTGGCGTAGCGCCGATCCTGATGCTGTCGGTGATGTCGGTATCACTGGTTTTTGTGACCCGCTGCATCGACGCGGATGAGGCGTTTTCCTTTGTGGACGGCCGGCTTCTGGCACTGATTTTCTCTATGCTGGCGATTGGTGCGGCGCTGGAAAGCTCCGGTGCTGTCAGCCTGATCGTCAACGCCATTGCGCCAGCCCTGTCGATGCTGCCGCCGTTCCTGCTGGTCTGGGCGGTTTACCTGCTCACGTCGGTGCTGACGGAGCTGGTCTCCAACAATGCTGTCGCGGTGGTCGTCACCCCGATCGCCATTGGACTGGCGCAGGCCATGGGCGTGGATCCGCGGCCGCTGGTGGTGGCGGTGATGGTGGCGGCCTCGGCCTCCTTTGCCACCCCGATCGGCTATCAGACCAATACGCTGGTCTACGGCCCCGGCGGCTACAAGTTCACCGATTTCCTGCGCGTCGGCATCCCGCTGAACCTGACTGTCGGCATGCTGGCTTCGCTGATCATTCCCTTCATGTGGCCGCTCTGATCAGCGCAAAAGGGACTGAAAGCGGCGGACACCCGCCGGACGTGCAGGTCTTTACGGGAAATTAGCGGCGCCCACCCCATATGGAACAGAGTAAGAGTCCAAAGGGGGTAAAGATGGAGACGAGGAGAATATTTCTGTTTGTTGTGCTGGCTGGTTCGACGGCCATCGCGCTGGCGTCGCAGGTTTGGGCGCCCGATGCCGGTCAGGCGGTTCTGGCTGCATCGCAGGCCGCAAAACCCTTCTGACGGGCTCTGGCCGACCTTCTGAGCAAACGTTCTCCGCCGCCGGCTACAGCGGCCAGAAGACCAGAATGGCCGGGATCGACACCGCGATGACCAGCACCTCCAGCGGCAGGCCCATGCGCCAGTAATCGCCAAAGCGATAGCCGCCAGGCCCCAGCACCAGCGTGTTGTTCTTGTGCCCGATGGGGGTCAGGAACGCCGCGGACGCCGCAACCGCTACCGCCATCAGGAACGGATCCGGAGAGACCCCCAGGGTGTTTGCCATCTCGATCGCCACAGGGGCCGCGACAATCGCCGTGGCGGTGTTGTTCAGCACATCCGACAGCGTCATGGTGACCACCATCAGCACCGCCAGCACCGCCCAGGCCGGCAGCCCCGCCGTCAGCCCGTTCAGCGCATTGGCAATCAGCGCGGTGCCGCCAGAGGAATCCAGCGCCGCCCCCAGCGGGATCATCGAGCCGAGCAAAACCACCACCGGCCACTCAACATGGTCATAGATCTCTGCCACCGGCAGGATCTTCAGCAGCACATAGCCCACAGCGACCAAACCCAGCGCAACCGGCAGATACAGCAGCCCAACCGAGGCCGCGACCACTGCCGCGGCAAACAGCCCGATCGCGGCCCAGGTCTTGTCATTGGCAGTCACCGACAGGCCGCGCGCGGCCAGCGGCAGGCAGCCCAGCCAATCAGCGACATCGGCGCTGCGCCCGCGCGGACACAAAAGCAGCAGGATATCCCCCGCCTCGATCTTGGTCTGGCGGATGTGGTGAGTGATCCGGCGGCCTTGGCGGGCAATCCCCAGCAGCACTGCGCTTTGCCGCCAGGACAGCCCGATGGCCTGGGCGCTGCGGCCGCGGATGCGCGCGGTCTCGGGCACTACCAGCTCCAGCAGCTCCAGCCCTTCACCCGCCGCGGTCAGCTTCTCCTGACGGGCGGCATCTGCAAAATCCAGCTTCAGCGCGCTGCGGAATTCATCCAGCGCTTCCGGCTCGGCCTCTATCACCAGCGCGTCGCCCTCCCGCAGAATGGCAGCGACAGAGCGCCCGTAGCGCCGCTTGCCGTCCCGGATCAGCCCGAGAATGGCGACATCCGCCTTCTCAGCCTCTTCTTCCAGCTCCCCCAGCCGCTTGCCGATGAGATCGGACTCCTCGCCCACCGTCAGCTCGGCGATATAAGGCGCCAGCTGCGCCTCCGAGGCGCCGGCCGCGTTCTCCCGCGCCGGGATCAGCCGCCAGCCGATCAGCGCCACAAATGCCAAGCCCGCCAGCGCCGCCGCACCGCCCACCGGGGCAAAATCGAACATCCGGAACGGCTCGCCCAGGGTTTCCTCGCGGATCGCAGCGATTATGATGTTGGGTGGGGTGCCGATCAGTGTCGCCATGCCGCCCAGGATGGTGGCAAAGGACAGGGGCATCAGGCTCAGCCCCGGGGCGCGGCCCGCCTTGCGGGCAGTCTGAATATCCACCGGCATCAGCAGCGCCAGCGCTGCCACATTGTTCATAAAGGCCGACAGCACAGCGCCGACCCCGCCCATCAGCGCGATGTGGGCGCCCAGGCCGCGGGCGCTGTCCACCAGCGTCCGGGTGATCAAGAACACCGCGCCCGACCGCACCAGCCCGGCCGAGACGATCAGCACCAGCGCCACCACCAGCGTTGCCGGGTGCCCGAAACCGGCAAACGCCTCGCCCGCGGGCACCACCCCCAGCACCACGCCTGCCATCAGCGCGGCAAAGGCCACCAGGTCGTATCGCCAGCGCCCCCACAGAAGCAGGCCAAAGACGGCGGCAAAAAGGGCAAATAAAACACTTTGATCGAATGTCATACCGCCACCTTAGCCGCTCAAAACCGCGGAACAAGGACCAAGACTGGGCGGCAGCGCTTGAAAGCGGGCCGCGCCCAAGGCTATATGAGCGCCAATTCAGATATTCAGCAGCAAGGATGCACCATGGCAGGCCATTCAAAATGGGCTAACATTCAGCACCGCAAGGGCCGTCAGGACGCGGCGCGGTCAAAACTGTTTTCCAAGCTGGCCAAGGAGATCACCGTGGCCGCCAAAATGGGCGACCCTGATCCCGACAAGAACCCGCGCCTGCGCCTGGCCGTGAAGGAAGCCAAAAGCCAGTCCGTCCCCAAGGACGTGATTGAGCGCGCGATCAAGAAGGCCGTTGGCGGCGACGCCGAAAACTACGACGAAATCCGCTATGAGGGCTATGGCCCCAATGGCGTTGCGGTGATCGTCGAGGCGATGACCGACAACAAGAACCGCACCGCCTCCAACGTGCGCTCCACCTTCTCCAAGAACGGCGGCAACCTGGGCGAAACCGGGTCCGTGGGCTTCATGTTCGACCGCAAGGGCGAAGTGACCTATCCGGCCTCTGTCGGCGATGCCGACACCGTGATGATGGCAGCCATCGAAGCCGGGGCCGAGGATGTCGAAAGCTCCGAGGACGGCCACATCATCTATTGCGCCGACACTGATCTGAACGATGTTTCCAACGCTCTGGAAGCGGAGCTGGGCGAATCCGAGTCGACCAAGCTGGTCTGGAAGCCGACCACCACCACCGAGCTGGACCTGGAAGGCATGCAGAAGCTGATGAAGCTGGTCGATGCGCTGGAGGACGACGACGACGTGCAGCGCGTCACCACCAACTTCGAAGCCACCGACGAGGTCATGGCGCAGCTCTGACCCGCCCCGGACCGGACATGCAAAGGCCCGCCTTCCGGCGGGCCTTTTTCTTTGCTGATGATACCTCTCTGGGCCGCTGCGGCCTCTCGGCTGCATCTTTCGGGGCCCTGACACCCCGGACAGAGGCCGAAGTCCGGGAGGCAGCGCCCCTGTGCCTCAATCCAATTTGCGGTACTGCAGGAGATTGCCGCGCGGCAGGAACATCAGCGTCAGTTCCAGATGGTCGACGTAGTCGATGACATAACAGTATTCTTCGCCGGTTTCCTCCTCCCGGGCATAAAGATACGGTCCGCTGCCGTCAAAGTCCTGGCACCATCCGGACACCGACAGATACTCCCGTCCGGCATAGGCGCCGTCATAGGTATTGTCCCGCTCAGCCCCCAGCACGGTGAACTGCGCGTTGGGATCGTCCACTGAATACCAATGTCCCTGCAGCTTGTTCAAAAGCCCGTCATGCTCCGTCCACGGCCGCACGGCCGCATCCCGCAGCACAACATCCGCAGTCCGGTCGTACACGGCCTCCAGATCACCTTCGACGGTCAGCGGTGTTCCGGGATCCAGCGCCTCCATCGCGGCAAAGACAAACTGCGGTGTGCGCCCGTCGTCATAGACAAAGAACTTGGTGCCGCCGGCATGAAAACTGCAGGCCCGCTGCCCGTCCGAATGGCAATCCTGCAAGATCACATTGTCCGTGTAAGGCTCGCCAAAGGTGCCCGGCGCGCTGCCTTGCGGCGCGGCCGGCGGCTGTTCGGCCGGTGCCCCTGCCGCGGCGTTCAAAGTCAGCGTGAAACGGGTCGCGGTCTCGCCGGTGTCGAGCTTGCGGAAACCCTGGGTTTCATAGCCGCGCGCGGCGCAGTTGCTGTCACCGTGAATTGTGAAGGCCTGCGAGGTGGTGCAAAAGCTGTACTCGCCGCTGGCAAACGCCGTGCCCCCGGCATTGGCCCGGTAATAGTAATAGCGTTTCTTCAAATCGCCGGTTACCGGCGTTTTGCACTCCCCTGCGGGAATGTTCCACCAGCCTTCTGAAATCCATTCTTCGCCGTTGGAATATCCGATGGCCAGGCTCAGGCTTTGGCCGGCATTGTTGCAGATTTCCAGTCCGGCCAGTGCCGGCGATGCTGCCAGCCCAATGGCCGCGGTCAGTATAATGCTCTTCATGCAATGTCCCCGGGATGACCGTAGGAGGCAAAGGCCGGTCCGGCAAGGAAAACCCGTTCCCGCGGCGGTCCGCCCGGTCAGTCGGTGATGACCCCGCCAGCCAGCAGTTCGCCGGCCTGAGGGATCCAGAGGCCGCTGAAGGGGACGTCAAAAATACTGCTTGCAAAGTCCGCACGCACGCCTTGCCCGACCAGGAAGGCGCGGTCCTTCTGCTGTTCCTTGCGGATGTCTATGTGCGGCAGCCCGCTGCTGGACTGCAGGGCATAGCTGTGGAACCCAAGCTGCCCTGCCGGTCCCAGGCTGCGGCGGCTGCCGGCTGCAAAGAGCAGCGTGCAGGCGGACGCGCACAGCCCGTCTGCGTAAGTGTTCCAGCCCTGATCCCGGATCACCCGGGCGGCGCCGCGGGCCTCTGCAATCAGCCCGCCGGGGCCAGCAAGCTCCATCTGCTCTATGTCCGGGTGGTCCTGGGCCAGTTGCCGCAGCCGCTTGGTCAGTCCATGGGTGATTTCGCCGTCAAAGATCAGCACCCGGCCATCGCCGGAGACCGCCAGGCTGTATTTGGCCTCGCGCTTCAGCCGCTGCTGTTCGGCATAGGCCGGCTCCGCCACCGTCCGGGCAATCAGCAGCGCGTCCCACCACAGGATCAGCGCGGCAAAGCCTGCAAACAGCAGCACCAGATAGCCGCCCCAGACCGGCATCATCGCCCCGGTGCTGCGCACATGCGCATCAGCGCTCAGCTGAAACGCCCGTGCCTGCCACAGCAGGAACAACCCGTCCGCCGCCATCAGCAAAAAAGCCAGCGGCACCGGCAGCCGGATCCATTGGTTCAGCGCCAGCCACCCCAGCACCAGACAGCCCCGCGGCAGCACGACCTGCAGCGCCAGGCTGCGCGGCAGGGGCAGGGCGGTCACCCGCCCGTTCCCGCAGCCGCCTTGGCACGGACAGCCCGCGGCTGCAGCACAGGCGGCGGTTTGCCTTCAATAATCATTGCGGCCCTTTCCGGCGCGGCGGGTCAGTCTTGCGTCAGGTACTGCCTAGCCGATTTCTGCACGGCGCGGGTGACTTCGGCAAGGGCAGGCGCCATCACCCGCGCCACCTGCCAGGTCAGCGGCACCGGCAGCGTGCTGTCCGGGATCAGCGGCACCAGCCGCCCGGTTCGGATATCCTGCGCCACCATCGCCAGCGGGTTCATGCCCCAGCCCAATCCGGCGGCGGCGGCGTCAATGAACGCCTGGGTCGAGGGCAGGAAATGCGCCGGTGGCGCCAGACCTGGCGCCACATTCCGCTCCAGCCACAGGCGCTGCAGATTGTCCTTTGCGTTGAAGATCATACAGGGCGCTTTTGCAGCGGCCTCGGGCGTCACCCCGTCCGCAAACCAGCGCGCCATGAACGCCGGGCTGGCGGTCGCCGCGTAATCCAGCGTGCCCAGCGGATAGGCCTCGAACCCGGTCACCGGCTTGGAACTGGCAGTCACCGCGGCAGAAACCTCGCCGCGTTTCAGCCACTCCGCGCTGTGGTCCTGGTCATCCACCAGCAGATCGAACAGCACCCCCTCCACCGCCGCCATCGCCCCTATGAACCAGCTGGCCAGGCTGTCGGCATTGACCGCAATCCGCAGCCGCACCGGGCCGTGACCCGCCTCCAGCGCCAGCTCGCGCGCCAGCTGCGCTTCCAAGAGGCCGATGTCCTCCGCGTGTTTGGCAATCCTGAGCCCCGCCGCGGTGCCGGTGCAGGGCGCGCCGCGCAGCACCAGCGCGGTGCCGGTCCGGTCCTCCAGCGCCTTGATCCGCTGGGATATGGCCGAGGGCGTCACCGCCAGCGCATGCGCCGCCGCTTCAAAGCTGCCAAGGCGCAGCACCGCGCTCAGCGCGGCCAGCTGGCTGGGATCCATATTCATTAGAAGCTCTAATCTAGCCTAAGTCTCTTTAACTGGATTAATGGCAGGGCGGGGGTTAGTCAAACTTCGTACGAATACGAGGAGACATCCATGCCCCCCAGCCTGATTGCCGGATTTGCCCTGGGCCTCAGCCTGATCATGGCGATTGGCGCCCAGAACGCCTTTGTCCTGCGCCAGGGTCTGCGGCGTCAGCATGTGTTCTGGATCTGCCTCACCTGCGCGGGCTCGGATGCGGTTCTGATCACCGCCGGCGTCTTCGGTTTCGGCTCCCTGGCACTGGCGGTGCCGTGGTTCGAACAGGCGATGCGGCTGGGCGGCGCCGCCTTTCTGATCTGGTACGGTGCCCGCGCCCTGCGCACCGCCTGGCAGGGCGGGGAAAAACTGGAAGCGGCGCAGGAGGGCGCAGGCGCCGCGCTGCTGCCGGTGCTGGCCACGGTGCTGGCGCTCACCTGGCTGAACCCGCATGTGTATCTGGACACCGTGGTGCTCCTCGGCTCAATCTCCGCCCAGTATCCGCAGCCGCTGGTCTTTGCTGCCGGCGCCACCATCGCCAGCTTCACCTTCTTCTTCACGCTGGGCTACGGCGCCAGCCTGCTGGCCCCGGTCTTTGCCCGCCCGCGCGCCTGGCAGGTGCTGGACGCCGTAGTCGGCCTGACGATGTGGGCAATTGCCGCCAAGCTTCTCTTGATGTGACGAACAGCGCCTGTGCGCGTCCCGCCCTAACGCCTGCACTGAAATGCACTACCTTGTCCCTGTAGCCACCGACAGGAGGGAAGGATGAGCTGGAACCCGGCACTGGAACCGCAATGCCCCGATGCGGGCGACCTCGACGCGATCGAAACGGTGATCATCCCGCGCGCCCGCGACATCGGCGGCTTCGAGGTCCGCCGCGCGCTGCCCGCGCCGCGCCGTCAGATGGTCGGGCCCTTTATCTTCTTCGACCAGGCGGGGCCTGCCGAGTTCCTGACCGGTCAGGGCATCGACGTCCGCCCGCACCCGCATATCGGCCTCGGCACCGTCACCTATCTGTACGAAGGCGAGTTCGAGCACCGCGATTCCCTAGGCACCCACCAGATGATCTATCCGGGCGAGGTGAACTGGATGGTGGCGGGCGAGGGCGTCACCCATTCCGAGCGCACCTCCGCCGCCACCCGCCAGGGCGCCAGCAGCCTGTTCGGCATTCAGACCTGGATCGCACTGCCCGAAAGCCACGAGGATGCGCCCGCAACCTTTGAACACCACGGCAAGGAGGCGCTGCCGCTGCTGGAGGGCGAGGGCAAGGCCGCCCGGCTGATCCTTGGCACTGCTTGGGGGGAGAAAGCGCCAGCTACGCTCTATTCCGACACCTTCTATGCCGATGTGGTTCTGCAGGCCGGGTCCAAGCTGCCCTTGCCCACCGATCACGAGGACCGGGGCATCTATGTCACCCAGGGCTCTGTCGAAATCGCAGGCGAAACCTTCGAGGCCGGCCGCATGATGGTGTTCCGCCCGGGCGATGAAATCACCGTGACCGCAGGCCCCGAGGGCGCCCGGCTGATGGCGCTGGGCGGCGAGACGCTGAACGGGCCGCGCTATATCTGGTGGAACTTCGTCGCCTCCTCCCGCGACCGGATCGAGGCCGCCAAGGACTCCTGGGCTGCCGGCGACTGGCAGCACGGGCGTTTTCAGCTGCCGCCCGGCGACGATCAGGAGTTCATCCCGCTGCCGTGACGCCGCAGCGTTTCCGGGGCGGAAAGCGGCCTGCCCAGAGATAATTCACATGTGAAGCCTTGTGCCGCCGCCCGAACGGGTGTTCTGTCACCTCATGAGCCAGACCGCAGACACCGCCCCAGCCCTCCATAACCCGCTCAAAGGCGTGTTCTGGATGGTGGTGACGGGCCTGTGCTTTGTCGCGGTGACAGCGCTGGTCAAATACCTGGGCACCCGCATCCCGCCCGCCGAAAGCGCTTTTCTGCGTTATCTCCTGGGGCTGGTTTTTCTGCTGCCGATGATCGGCGCCCTGCGCAAGGCGCGCCTGACCCCGCGGCTGTGGGGGCTTTATGCCGGCCGCGGCGTGGTGCACTCCGCCGGGGTGATGCTGTGGTTTTACGCGATGACCCAGATCCCGCTGGCCGAAGTCACGGCGATGAACTACCTGTCGCCGGTTTACGTCACCCTGGGCGCGGCGCTTTTCCTGGGTGAGAAGCTGGCGTTCCGCCGCATCTCAGCCATTGCCGTGGCGCTGATCGGCGCGCTGATCATCCTGCGCCCGGGCTTCCGCGAGGTTTCGCCCGGCCACATTGCCATGCTGTTCACCGCGGTGTCCTTTGGCGCCTCCTACCTGATTGCCAAATTCACCGTCGGCAGCAACAGCCCGGCGGTGGTGGTGGCGATGCTCTCGGTCTTTGTCACCTTGGGGCTGGCGCCCTTCGCCCTGGCCGTCTGGGTGACGCCCACCCTGGCAGAGGTCGCAATCCTGTTCGGCGTCGCCTGCTTTGCCACTGCGGGCCACTACACCATGACCCTGGCCTTTGCCGCCGCTCCGGTGACGGTGACCCAGCCAGTCACCTTTTTGCAGCTGGTCTGGGCCACCCTGCTGGGCGCCCTGGTGTTCGCCGAGCCGGTGGACATCTGGGTGGTCTCCGGCGGCGGGCTGATCCTGGCGGCAGTCAGTTTCATCTCCTGGCGTGAAGCCAGGATCAAAAAGAAAGCAGCTACACCTTCGGGTAACCCGGCTGGGCTTTGATCGTCTTATAGATGTTACATGCCCGGGGTAATCTCGCGCCCTTACAGATGTCAGCGGGGGCTGTGAATGGCGTTCTTCCTTTGGCTGCCCGCGCTGCTGCTGGCGGCCCTTACAGATCCGGCGGCCGCCAATGCCGGGACCAGTATCTGCAATGATACCGGTGCCCTGCATCAGCTTGCCGTGAGTGTCCGTACAGAGGGCAGCTGGGTCACTGAGGGCTGGCAGGCTCTGGCGCCCGGCGACTGCATCAATCCTTTGCCGGAGGGGCACCAGGGCCGGTTCTTCTACTTCCGCGCCGAAAGCCCGGGGTACCAGTTCCGCGACGACAGCATCCGCTTCTGCACCAAGTCAGGGCCGTTCCGCGCCGGTGGCGGTGATTGTGCAGCCCGCGGTTACCGCGAGCAGGCATTTGCCAGGGTCCGCACCGATGCGGACGGGCAGGAGATCCTGCTCAGCTCCCGCTCTCAGGCTGCCGCGGCGGCGGAGCACTCGGCCGCCGCCGCGGCAACGCCCTATGCGGCGGATGTGGTTTTCCAGGGCTGCAGCCGGAGCCAGCCAGGTGCAACAGTGGCCTGCCGCTTTGTCGGAGGCGGTATGGAGATCAGGGCCGCCAGCGGCGAAACGGCCGCCGCGCCGGTATTTGCCATGCTGATGGGGCTGCAGCGGGGGGCGCTGCTGGCGGTTGAGGGAGAGTTGACCAGTTTCTTCGGCTCTCACGGCGAGCTGGACCTGCACAGCGCTGCATTGCGCAGGCCCAACCGTCATGACCGGATTTTGCAGCAGATGCAGGGCAAATGGGTGTCAGCAGCAGACCCCGGCGACAGTTTCACGATTGCCGGCGCGGTCCGCCAGGTCAGCTACATGGGCAGCGCGATGCCGCCGGAATTCGTCTCGGTGCAGGACAGCTGCCGCGGTGCGGACGATGCCGGCGATTTCCTGATCGCCCGCGACAGCGAGCGCGGCACCAGCCTGTGCTACCGGATCCATTCCCTGAGCCCTGATGAGCTGACCCTGATCTACCTGCCGCGCGGCAACCGCCTGGTCTACCGGCGCCAGCCGGAGGGCTAGGGGCGGGGCCGCAGCCGTTCAGGGGATCACCAGATCCACCACCCGGTGCGCCGCCGCGCGCGCATCCTCCGGGTTCAGCGCTTCCTCGGATTGCGCCGCCTGAAGCCAGACACCGTCCATATAGCACTGCAGCGCCTGGCGCGCGGTCTCCAGCTGTCCCGCCGGCAGCAGCGCCCGCAGCTCGGCCAGGAAATGGCTGCGCACCCGGGAACGGTTGATTCGGTGCAGGCGGCTGAGGCGCGGCGAATAGGGGGCATTTGCCCAGAACTGCATCCAGATGCTGCACTGCGGAACGGTGAACAGATCGTCGGCAAAGTTCGCATCCATCACCGCATACAGCCGCTCGCGCGGGGTGCGCGCAGTGGCGTAACCTTCGCTCATCGCCCGTCGCAGCTTGCCTAAAAGATGCAGCATCGTGGCTTCCATCAGCCCTTCCTTGGAGCCGAAATAGTAGTTGATCGACGCCGCCGAAGCCCCGGCCTCCCTGGCGATTTCCGCCATGGTAACAACGCCGTAACCGCGCTTGTGCACGGCGACGATGGTCGCTTCGATCAGCTCTTCGTTGCGGATGTCCCGGATGCGTTTCCTGCTCATGACAAAGTTGTGCGGCAATTGGGGCGCCGTTTCAACTGTTGTTCGCGTGAAATGAAATCTTGAATGGTCATTCAAAAAACCATTTGGCCGATCAGCCGGCTGTGTTATGTACCCAATCCATGTCTAAGGGCGGATACCGCCCGGAAATGGGAGGGACAAATGACTTCAATCATCTCATTCGGGATTCTGCTGGCCTTTGCGCTGGTGGCGTTCTGCGTGATCAAGTGGTGGAACGTCCGCAACGTCGGCGTGACCCCCGTTCACCTTTTCACCTTCATCGCAATCCTCTTCACCTCCGGTCTGGATGTGGGCCTGATCATGTTCCCGCTGGCCTGGGACTTCCCGCTTTATGCGGATACCGCGGCAGAGCCCGCCTACGCCTTCACCAACCCGCTGGCGCTGGAGTTCGGCTTCTGGGGCTTCCTGATCTGGGGCTTCTACTTCCTGACCACCTTCTATTTCTGCGTGATCGAGCCGCGGGTGAAGTTCTTCGAGATCCCGCTGGTGAAATGGATCAACAACATCGTGATCATCGGCACCTGCGCCTTCACCGGCGCGCTGTTCCTGATCTACCTGCCGTATTACGCCACCTTCATGGGCGACGGTGAAACCGTGATCCCGGCCTTCTATGTCATTACCTTCCTGGTGATCCTGTTTGCCGCCTTCTCCTCCACCGACATCAAATACGTCCGCATCCTGTCGGTGGGCTCCACCGTTCTGTTCATGGCGCTGATCCTGGGCATGTGGGCCTATGCCGGCATGGGCCTGGGCGCCTTTGGTGATACCGCCTCCAACATCGGCGGCTATTTCTCCAACATCCACAAATTCATCCTGCCGCTGACCGACTATCATGAGTTCTACCTGTTCTGGTGGTTTGCATGGTCGATCATGATCGGCCAGTTCACGTCCCGCTTTGTCGGCGGCCTGCGCACCTGGCAGGTTCTGGCAGCGCTGCTGATCTTCCCGTCGATCCCGCTGGGGGTGTGGTTCTCGGTGCTGTACTACTACCACCTGAACAGCATCGAAACGACGCTGCTGATCAACGTCTCCATGGTCGCGGTGGGCATCATCTTCGTGGTCAACTCCTTTGACTCGCTGATCCGCCTTTACACCGACAACCTGAACCTGACGGCCAAGCGGTTCGGCACCATCCCTTACGTGCTGGGCAACGCGGTTGTGCTCTTCGGCCTCACTCTGGCCTTCCAAAGCCAGTGGCTGCAGATCCAGTGGATCGGCACCATCGTGATCGGCATCTATGTGGCCTGCCTGGCCTACATCATGATCGCCAAGCGCAGCGAAGTGATGAGCATCGACGCCTCGCCCGAGGAGAACATTCTCGACTTCGAAAAGATCAAGACGGCCCACTAAGGGCGGTCTCCCGGCTGGCCCCCAAGTTTCCCCGAATGACGGGACCAGCCACCAACTGCCTGGCAGCGCCTTCGGGCCTGCCAGGCGCCTTTCGAAGAAACATCGCCAATACTTGGGAGGTCCGCGATGAGTGCCCCGAATATCCTGATCCTGATGGTAGACCAGTTGAATGGGACGCTTTTCCCGGACGGCCCCGCCGAATGGCTGCATGCTCCGAACCTGAAAAAGCTGGCGGAACGCTCCACCCGCTTTGCAAACGCCTATACCGCGTCGCCGCTCTGCGCGCCGGGCCGCGCCTCCTTCATGTCCGGCCAGCTGCCCTCGCGCACCGGCGTCTATGACAACGCGGCTGAGTTCCGCAGCGACATCCCCACCTACGCCCACCACCTGCGCCGCGCGGGCTATTACACCTGCCTCAGCGGTAAGATGCACTTTGTCGGCCCCGACCAGCTGCACGGGTTTGAGGACCGCCTGACCACCGACATCTACCCGGCCGATTTCGGCTGGACACCGGATTACCGCAAGCCCGGTGAGCGGATCGACTGGTGGTATCACAACATGGGGTCGGTCACCGGGGCAGGGGTGGCGGAAACCTCCAACCAGATGGAATACGATGACGAGGTTGCCTATAACGCCACCGCCAAGCTCTATGAGCTGTCGCGCGGGTTGGACGACCGCCCCTGGTGCGTGACCGTCTCCTTCACCCACCCGCACGACCCCTACGTGGCGCGCCGCAAGTACTGGGACCTGTACGAGGACTGCGAGCATCTGCTGCCTGAAGTCCCGGCGATGGACTACGAGGACCACGATCCCCACGCCCAGCGGATCTTTGACGCCAACGACTGGCGCAGCTTCGACATTACTGAAGAGAACATCAAACGCTCCCGCCGCGCGTACTTCGCCAATATCTCATACTTGGATGACAAGATCGGCGAGATCCTGAACGTGCTGGAAACCACAAGGCAGGAGGCGATCATCCTGTTTGTCTCCGACCACGGCGACATGCTGGGCGAGCGCGGCCTCTGGTTCAAGATGAGCTTCTACGAGGGCTCCTCCCGCGTGCCGCTGATGATCTCGGCGCCTGATCTGCCCGCGGGCCTCATTGAAACCCCGGTCTCCACGCTGGACGTGACCCCGACGCTGGGCGCGCTGGCCGGTGTCGACATGGCAGAAATCGAACCCTGGACTGACGGCCAGAACCTGGTGCCGCTGGCCAACGGGACTGAACGCAGCGAACCGGTCGCCGTGGAATACGCGGCGGAGGCGTCTTATGCGCCGCTGGTGTCGCTCCGCTATGGCAAGTGGAAATACAACCGCTGCGCCCTGGACCCCGACCAGCTGTTCGATCTGGAGGCCGACCCGCACGAGCTGACAAACCTTGCGGACGACCCGGCCCATGCAGGCACCCTGCAAACCCTGCGCGCCAAGTCCGAAGCCCGCTGGAACCTGGAAACCTTCGACGCAGAGGTGCGCGCCAGCCAGGCCCGCCGCTGGGTTGTCTACGAGGCCCTGCGCCAAGGCGGCTATTACCCATGGGATTACCAGCCGCTGCAAAAAGCCTCGGAGCGCTACATGCGCAACCACATGAATCTCGACACCCTCGAGGAAAGCAAACGTTTTCCCCGGGGCGAGTAACCCGAAAACAGCATCCCGCCAGTTCTTCTGGCCCCAAATATCCCCGCTGGAGGCACGAAAATATGACACACCCCGCACAGCCCAAAGCCAGCCATTTCATCAACGGCGAATACGTCGAAGACACCGCAGGCACCCCGATCCCGGTGATCTATGCCGCCACCGGCGAACAGATCGCCACCGTCTACGCCGCGACGCCCGCAATCGTCGAACAGGCGCTCTCCACCGCTAAGGAAGCGCAAAAGGCATGGGCCAAGATGACCGGCACCGAGCGCGGCCGCATCCTGCGCCGCGCCGCCGACATCATGCGCGAGCGCAACCACGAACTCAGCGTCCTGGAAACCTACGACACCGGCAAGCCGCTGCAGGAAACCTTGGTCGCCGACGCCACCTCCGGCGCCGATGCGCTGGAATACTTCGGCGGTCTCGCCGCCTCGCTGACCGGCGAGCATATCCCGATGGGTGAGGACTGGGTCTACACCGTGCGCGAGGCGCTGGGCCTGTGTGTGGGCATCGGCGCCTGGAACTACCCGACCCAGATCGCCTGCTGGAAAGGCGCGCCTGCGCTGGCTTGCGGCAACTCGATGGTGTTCAAACCGTCTGAGACCACGCCGCTCTGCGCTCTGAAAGTCGCGGAAATCCTGATCGAGGCCGGCGCCCCCGCTGGTATCTACAACGTCGTTCAGGGCATGGGTGAGGTCGGCAGCGCTCTGGTCACCGACCCGCGCGTCGACAAGGTTTCGCTGACTGGCTCCGTCCCGACCGGCAAGAAGGTTTATGCCGCCGCCGCCGAGGGCATGAAGCACGTCACGATGGAGCTGGGCGGCAAGTCGCCGCTGATCATCTTCGACGACGCCGACATCGACAACGCCGTCGGCGGTGCCATCAACGGCAACTTCTACTCCTCCGGCCAGGTCTGCTCCAACGGCACCCGCGTGTTCGTGCAGAAAGGCATCAAGGAGAAATTCCTGGCCCGTCTGGCAGAACGCACCGGCAACGCCATCATCGGCGACCCGATGGATGAGGCCACCAGCTTTGGCCCGATGGTCAGCGAGAACCAGATGAACATCGTGCTGGGCTACATCGAGAAAGGCAAGGAAGAGGGCGCCCGCCTGGTCTGCGGCGGCAAGCGCGCCGACAAGGACGGCTTCTTCATCGAGCCGACCGTGTTCGCCGATGTGACCGACGATATGACCATCGCCCGCGAGGAAATCTTCGGCCCGGTCATGTCCGTCCTCGACTTCGACACCGAGGAAGAGGTAATCGCCCGCGCCAATGACACCGAATTCGGCCTGTCTGCCGGCGTCTTCACCAACGACTTCAGCCGCGCCCACCGGGTGATCGGCCAGCTGGAGGCGGGCAGCTGCTTCATCAACTCCTACAACGACGCGCCGGTCGAGGCGCCGTTTGGCGGGGTGAAGGCCTCCGGCGTGGGCCGCGAGAACTCGAAAGAGGCGATCAAGCACTTCAGCCAGGTGAAATCCGTCTACGTGCGCATGGGCGACGTCGAAGCGGCATTCTGAGCGCATCTGCCTGAAGGCAACGGCCGGGCAGGGCGCCCCGCGCGCCCGCCCAATCAAACGAAAACGGCAGCAATCCAGAACCTCCGGCTGCCGGATGGAGAGTAGAAATGAACGCGGATTATGTGATTGTCGGGGCCGGCTCTGCGGGCTGTGCCATGGCCTACCGGCTCAGCGAGGCCGGCAAGAAGGTGCTGGTGATCGAACACGGCGGCACCGATGCCGGGCCGTTTATCCAGATGCCGGGCGCGCTCAGCTACCCGATGAACATGCCGCTTTATGACTGGGGCTACAAATCCCAGCCCGAACCGCACCTGGGCGGCCGCGAGTTGGTCTGCCCGCGCGGCAAGGTGATCGGCGGCTCTTCTTCGATCAACGGCATGGTCTATGTGCGCGGCCACGCGGGCGACTATAACCACTGGGCCGAGTCGGGCGCGGCGGGCTGGTCCTATGCCGACGTGCTGCCCTACTTCAAACGCATGGAAACCTGGAACGACCGCGGCCATGGCGGCGACCCGGACTGGCGCGGCAAGGACGGCCCGCTGCACGTGACCCGCGGCCCACGCGACAACCCGCTGCACGACGCTTTCGTCCAGGCGGGCGAGCAGGCAGGCTACCCTGTCACCTCCGACTATAATGGCGAGCAGCAGGAGGGCTTCGGCCCGATGGAGATGACGGTCTACAAGGGCCGCCGCTGGTCCGCCGCCAACGCCTACCTGAAGCCGGCGCTCAAGCGTGAAAACTGCGACCTGATCCGCGCCTTCGCCCGCAAGGTGGTGATCGAGGACGGCCGCGCCGTGGGCGTCGAGATCGAACGCGGCGGCAAGGTCGAGGTGATCCGCGCCAATGCCGAGGTGATCCTGGCCGCCTCCTCGCTGAACTCCCCCAAAATGCTGATGCTGTCCGGCATCGGTCCGGCCAAGCACCTGGCAGAGCATGGCATCGACGTGGTTGCCGACCGCCCCGGTGTGGGCCAGAACCTGCAGGACCACCTGGAATTCTACTTCCAGTTCGCCTGCAAGCAACCGATCACCCTGTTCAAGTACTGGAACCTGTTCGGCAAGGGCCTTGTCGGTGCCCAGTGGATGTTCACCAAGACCGGACTGGGGGCCTCCAACCAGTTCGAAAGCGCCGCGTTCATCCGCTCCGACAAAGGCGTCGACTACCCGGATATCCAGTACCACTTCCTGCCGATCGCGGTCCGCTACGACGGCCAGGCCGCGGCCGAGGGGCACGGCTTCCAGGCCCACGTCGGCCCGATGCGCTCGCCGTCTCGCGGCGAGGTCACGCTGGCGTCGAACGATCCCAAGGACGCGCCGAACATCCTGTTCAACTACATGTCCACCGAGCAGGACTGGATCGACTTCCGCAAATGCGTGCGCCTGACGCGCGAGATATTTGCCCAGGACGCCATGAAGCCGTTCCTCAAGCACGAGATCCAGCCGGGCGCCGATGTGCAGACCGATGACGAGATCGACGGCTTCCTGCGCGAACACGTGGAAAGCGCCTATCACCCCTGCGGCACTTGCAAGATGGGCGCCGTGGAGGATCCGATGTCGGTGGTCGACCCGGAATGCCGCGTGATCGGCGTTGACGGCCTGCGGGTCGCTGACAGCTCGATCTTCCCGCGCATCACCAACGGCAACCTCAACGGCCCCTCGATCATGACCGGTGAGAAAGCCTCCGACCACATCCTGGGCCGCCGCCTGCCGTCCTCCAACGCAGAGCCGTGGTTCAACCCGAACTGGCGCGAAGCGCAGCGCTGATCCTGCTGCCAAGCCAGCAAGCCGCCCGCCACCTCCCCTTTGTGCGGGCGGCTTATTGGCCATAAAATTTTTTCTGAAAATCAGCGCGCCGCGCACATCTTTTGATCCGCGTCAAAGTGGCGGGGCAGGGGGCGGCATAATCTGCAACCGACCCTAGGAAAAAGGAGCGAGCAGGTGTCCAACACTCCCCATGAACTGTCCGAAGAATTCCCCGAAAAAGCGGCGCTGATGAGCCAGCTGAAACAGACGGATGCGCATTTCGCCAAACTGTCGGACGAATACCACGCGGTGAACCGCGCCGTGCACCGGGCAGAAACCAACGTGGAGCCGGTGAGCGCCCAGGCCGAAACCGAGATGCGCAAGCAGCGCGCTGCGCTGAAGGATGAGATCTGGGGGATCCTGTCCAACGCATAAGGCAAAGACGGGTTCGTGACCGAAGGGGGGCATCGCCGATGCTCCCCTTTTTTGCGCCGCTGCCACAGGTTCTGGCGTGCGCCGCGTCGCGCCGCGGCTGGCGCTGCCGGTCATTCGGCCTGAATGGACTCCAGGAACTTCACCAGCGCGGCCACGCGTCCGAACGCAAGCGCCTGCGCGTCGACGTCATGCGGAACCGACTTTGATTTTTCCATGCCCACGGCAAAGTAACGGTTTCCCCAGATAGGCATCCCCCGGTCGCCATGCGGGTTGACCATGTTCCGGCCATCCACGATCGCCTGAATCTCATCGGCCGGGAACTGGCCGCTGTAGCGCGCTGAAATAGCGGTAAGATCCGGCGGCTTCTTCACAAGCACCTGGGCCACGGGGCCGTCGCCCTTGCCCCTCGGACCATGGCAGGATGCGCATTGCGCCATGTATTCCGACTGCCCCAAGGCCACCTGCGCGGCTTCATCCAGCGCACTGCCCTGACCCGCGAAGGCAATCAGCGAAACACAAGCGTAAACGGCCACAGGCACCTTGCGCCCGATTTTCTTGGCAATAGTCATGTCATTCTCCCAAACCAGAAATACCCGTACCAAAACAAAAGCGTGAGACACCCAGGCGCGGCTGTTCCCTGTCTCGCAGGGGCTGCCGGAACTGCTGCGGCCGCGTCTGGCCGTGCCTGACAGGTGCAGTGTTCCACCGCCGGAATTCTGCCGCAATAACGCAGATCAATCCCGCAGGCCGGGCCGTGCGGCAGGCTGGGTCAGGCCGCGGCGGTGTCCCGCAGGAACGCTTCGCCCGCCGCCAGGCCAGCGTCCCAGGTCGCCTGGATCTTCGCCGGATCGGTAAAGTCGATCTTGTCCGCGGGCACTTCTTCTTCCGGCGCGACATACAGCCGTCCCGGGACGTCCGGCAGGCGCTTGTAATTGCGGGTCAGCAGCACCAGCGTGCGCCCCTCATCCGGCTCCGGCATCGGCGCCTGATCGGCCATGCCGCCGTCGATCACCGCCCGCCCGTTCCAGCGCGGCGGCTTGAACACCGGCGGAATGGTGGCGGCGAACCGCACCAGATCGGCCAGCCGCCCGTCGCGCGCCGCAGCGTTCGCGTCCACCAGGCTGGAGGTGACGCCGATCCGCTCTGCCCAGTTGAAATGCGGTGAGCCGACCATGTGCAGCTCCGCCTCATAGGCCAGCGTGGCCATACTGCCGCTCAGCCGCGCCCAGCGGTCTGAGGGCGGATGCCCCAGCAGGATCTGCGCCTGCGGCCCGTTGGCCACCCGCGCCATTGCATCGCCGTCCAAGGCCCGGCCCACCACCTCGCCATAGACCCGCTGGTGCGGTGTCAGCCCGCCCTCGCCGGGCTCATGCCAGCTGATGTTGCTGCCGGTCCTGCGGAAGGCATCCTTCATCTCTGCCAGCACCCGCTCGCCGCGGCCCGCCAGGAACCCGGCCAGCGTCAGGGCGCCGCCGGACACCCCGGTCACGCGGGCCGGGCTCAGCGGCAGCTTATCCTGCACCACGTGCAGAAAGCCGCCCTGCCAGAAACAGCGGCATCCACCGCCGGACAGGACCAGTTGTTCAAATGCTGCCATGAAACCTAACCTAGAACGCGCAGCGCATGCAGGCCAGCCGGGGCATCAGCTGACCTCATAGGGCAGCACGCCGCGCTGGTCGGTGTTGATGGTCAGCCGCCGCTCCAACGGCGGGACAGAGCGCTGATGGCAGTCCTTGCGCTCGCAGATGCGGCAGGAAATGCCAATCGGCTCATAGGCGCTGCCGTTGCTGACATCCAGCCCGTCGGCATAGACCAGCGCATCGGCGTGGCGCACCTCGCACCCCAAGGCAATCGCATAGCGGCGCACCGGCGCGCCGAAGGAGCCGCCGGGCTTCGACACATCCCGCGCCAGCGAGATATAGCGCACCCCGTCCGGCGTCTCTGCCAGCTGGCGCAGGAACCGGCCCGGCGTCTCAAACGCCCGGTGCACGTTCCACAAGGGGCAGGCGCCGCCGAAACGGGCAAACTGCAGCCGCGTGGCCGAATGGCGCTTGGTGATGGTGCCCGCCTGATCGACCCGCACGAAGAAAAACGGAACCCCCTTGGCGCCCGGCCGCTGCATCGTCGACAGCCTATGCGCAATCTGCTCGATCGAGGCGCCGAAACGGATCGCCAGCAGCTCCAGGTCGTGGCGGCAGGCCTGCGCCGCCTCCAGAAACCGGGTGTAGGGCATCAGGGCAGCCCCCGCGAAATAATTGGCCAGACCGATCTTGGCGATGGCGCGGGCCTCCTCGCTCTGGAACTTTGCAAAATCCAGCGTTGCCTCCAGCAGCTGGTTCTGCCGCAGCAGGGCGACCTGCAGCAGCATCTGGAACAGCTGCGTCTGCGGGGCGGAGCGGTTGGACAGATGCAGCACGCCCGCCTCCGCATCAAAGTGGCGCAGCCCCTCCATCTCGGTCTGCTTCACGGCAACCCCGCCGCGCTCCAGTTCCGCCACCGCGGCGGCGCGGATATCGCTGGTGGCGGCAAAATGCTCCGCCGCGCGGTCCACCGCGTCGATGTAGTTGTCGCAATAATGGAAGAAATCCCGCACCTCCTCCCAAGGGCTGGCCTGAATGCGCGCATCCTCCCGCCCCAGCGCCTCATCCAATGAGGCAAGGCGTTCATGGGTCTGGCGGTAGGCCTGGTGCAATGTCAGAAACGCCCGCGCCAGCGCCGGCGCGTTCGACGCGGTCAGCCGCAGATCCGCCAGCGGCGGCGCGTCATCGGCAAACACCGGGTCCGCCATCGCCTCGCGCATGTCACTGACCAGCCGCTCGCTGTCGCCAGCCGACAATTCGGTCACATCCATGCCGAATTCCTGCGCCAGCGCCAGCACCACCGTGGTCGACACCGGGCGGTTGTTATTCTCCATCTGGTTCAGATAGGGCAGGGAGACCCCCAGCTTGGCAGCAAAATCCTTTTGCGTCAGCTCCAGCCGCTGCCGCATCTCGCGCAGCTTGGCGCCGGCATAAAGTTTCTGGGTGGCCATGAAGCGCGCCTTTGCAAATCAAACTCCTGCGAAGAGTATAATTGCAAAGGGCCGCCTGCAAGGCCGCGGCGGCGCTTAAGCGCGGATCTGCCGCTCCCGCCAGACCACCAGCAGAATCGCAACCAGGCCGCAGGCGGCAGTGGCGAACATGATCACCAGCAGCGGCACCGCCGTTGATCCCGGCACCAGCAGCATCCCCGCAAACGCGCTGAGCGCCGCGCCCGCGCCGATCATGATTGCGCCGCTGAGGCCGGAGGCGGTGCCTGCCAGATGCGGCCGCACCGAAATCGCGCCGGCAGTGGCATTGGGGATCGCCATGCCATTGCCGAGGCCGACAAAGCACATGAGGCCGAAGAAGGTTATCACGCTGTCCGCGCCCGCCATTGCAATCAGCAGCGACAGCAGCACCCCGCCGCCATTGATCACGCAGCCCCACAGCACCATACGGTTGACCCCCAGCCGCATGGAGTAGCGGCCGGAAATGAAGTTGCCCGCAAAGTACCCCACTGCAGGCGCGGAGAAGTAAACGCCCAGCTCCGCCGTGTTCAGCCCGTAAACCTCGGTGCCGACAAACGGCGCGCCGCCCAGGTAGGCAAAGAACGCGCCCGAGGCGAGGCCCGAAGACAGCGAATAGCCCCAGAACCGCGGCGAGCGCAGCAGCTCGGGATACTCGCGGAACTGCGCCATCAGCGTCTTGCCGCTCTTGTGCGCGGTCTCGCCGAAATCGGTGAAGGTGATCATCAGCGTTGCCGCGCCGACCAGGAACAGCATCCAGAAATTCGCCTTCCATCCCATCCACTGATCCAGAAAGCCGCCGATTGCCGGGCCGATCATCGGCACGATTGCCATGCCCATGGTGACATAGCCGATCATGCTGGCGGCCTCGTTGGTGTCATAAAGATCGCGCACCGCGGCGCGGCTCAGCACCATGGTGGCCGCCACCGCCGTCTGGGCCACCCGGAACATCAGGAATATCTCTGCCGTCGGCGCATAGATACAGCCCAGCGTGGCCAGCAGGAACAGCACGATGCTGGTCAGGATTACCGGCCGCCGCCCCATCTGATCGGAAATCGGCCCCACAAAGATCTGCACCACCGCATTGCCCGCCAGATACAGCGCCACCGACAGCTGCATCACCCGGTAGTCGACCGCGTAATACTCGGACATGCCCGCCAGCGACGGCAGATGCAGGTTCATGCCAAGCGCCGACAGGCCTGCCAGCAGGATCAGGGTGAAGATGCGCGGAGGCGTCCGCTGGCCGGGGGCCCGGGTATCATATGTGGACATACAATCCGGTTAGAGCAGTCGGCCGGCGTTGTCCATCAATCCTCTGCGCAGCCACGCACACAGGTGCCGCAGCGTCAAAAGACCCTTGCAAGAAATTCGCGGCGCCGCCTATGGTTGCTCAGGCGCCGCATGTTTTCGCGCCTTTCCCAAGGCCGCCCCTTTTTTATGTCGAGGTGATACATGGCCAATACCCCGGATCCGCTTGCCAACAACCCGGCCATCCGCCAATGGGCAGAACGGTTTTATGCCGTCAAGGCCTGGACCATGCCGGATATGCCGGATCCCGGCGATGAGGAACTGGACGCCCGGCGTAAGGCGGCGCTGGCGGAACTGGCCAAGATCCCCATCCCCGCCGCGCTCAGCTCCGGCGCACGGCGCAGCCTGGCGGGCGGGCGCAAGGCGCTGAAAAAGGAAATCATAAGTGCGGGCGGGGTGGAGGCCTTCGGTCAGATCGACAGCGATATCCAGGACCTGTCCAGCCAGATCGCCGCGCAGCTGGCCACTGCCGCAGCCCGGGACAAGGCGCAGGCCGCCGTTGCCGCGGCGGAACAGAAATTCAAAGCAGTGCGCGACAGCCTCGACCAGGGCGCCTTCTCCTATCTCGAAGGGCTGATCAAGGCGGCGCACAAGGCGATGGCGGCCGCTGTCACAGCGTCTGACTTCGAGGCTGTGGAGGCAGCGGCCAAGGACATCACCGTCCAGGCGGAGGCCGCGCATGCCTACGGCCAGTTTTTCGATAACTGGACCCGCGGCACGCTGGCGCTGATTGCCGCGATGAACGGCGGCACCAAGGACGCCGCAGAGGATGACCGCAGCGCCCGGATGAAAACCGCAGCCGGGCATTCCGAGACCGGCGCTTTCGGCGCTGCCAGGACGGCGCTGGAGGGCTGGAAGGCCAACCTCGGCGATGAAGGGGACCTGCCCAAGGCGCTCAGCTTTGACGCGCTGCTGGCGGACTATATGGCAAACGCCCATGACCGCTGCGAATTCATCCTCGCCAGTGCGGTGCCGGATGCCCGGGACTACCGCAACCACCTGAAGAACGCCAAGAAGAAGGCCTATAAGGAGCAGAAATTCACCGAAGCGGAGGCGCTGGTGCAGGAACTGATCGCCTACAGCTCCCAGGAGCGCGGCGCACTGGCCCGCTACATGCGCAGCTTCGATGGCTCGCTCCGGGCGGACCAGGGGTTCCGCGATACCCTGGCGGCGGCTGAAACCAAGCAGAAATTCAAGGGCACCAATGACCCGGCCGGGGCGATGGCCGACCTCAAGGCCTGGGAGAAATCCAACCGCGCCCTGATGCGCAAGAGCCTGTCCAAGCAGATCGTCAAGGCGCTGGAAAAGAAATACCAGGCCCTCAGCAAGGTCCTGACCGACCCGGAGCTGAGCGACCTGAAAGCCACCTGGGACGCGCATAAACTCCTGGCGGATGCGGACAACTTCGACAAGGACGCGGGCGCGCCGCAGTATCACGCCAAACTTGACCAGCTGTTCAAGCTGGAGAAGGTGGTGGACGAACGCCGCGAGATGGCGCTGATCCTGCAGCGCTATCCAGCTGCTGCTGCCTATGATTTTCAGAAACCGGTGGCGGACGCCCTGACCGCGAAGAAATACCCGGAGGCGGTGGCAGCCGTGCCTGACGCTTTGGCAAAGCTGCGCGCGATGCCCGCCTATCTGGACACCAGAACGGCGGCCCAGGATCTGCTGGCGGTGCTGCCCGGCGATGCGGATGAGCTGACCGGCCCGCTGGATGCGGCAATCAAGGCGGCAGAGGTGACGGCGCGCGGCGGCGATCCGGCCAAGGCCGCCAGCGACCTGCAGGCGGTGCTGGACGGCACTGATTACATGGACCTGGTGCTGGCGATGGCGGACTACCGCGCCAAGCTGGCCAAAGTTCAGAAAGAGCACATCCGGACGAAAAAATACCTCAAGCTGGCCCCGGCAGAGGATGCGCTGGATGCGTCACTGAAAACCGCCACAGACCGGGCGGACAGTGACAAGGAGTACGGCGACGCCTTCCTGCTGCTGGACGCGCACCAGAAACTGCTGGCAGAGGTCAAACCGATGGCCACCGCCCGTTTCCAGGTGAATGGCATCCTCAAGGCGCTGGAGCGGGCAGGCACGGACGCCGCCAAGCTGACCCCCTTCAAGGAGCGGGTTGCGGCGGCTGAGGACGAGGCGAAGAAGCCGGATTTCACCACGGCCAAGACCGCGTTTGACGGCATCCGCACCGACTTGCAGGCGCTTTGCACGGAGGCCGCCGAGGACTGCGAGGCGAAGGATGGCGTAGGCAGCAACGCGGGCCACTCGCTGGACCGCCACGGCCCAGGGGTCAGCGACGATGACCTGATCGAGCGCCTGAAGACCGGCAAGCCGCCGAATGCAAAATCGGATGACGAACGCTCCTACACCGGCGCGTCGTCCAAGTTCCACAGCGCGCAGGACTGGCTGGCAGGCCGCGAGCTGGCGGCCCAGGCGGCCAAGGCCAAGGGCATCGACATCGACGAGGCTGAGATGGACGTCTCGGGCGACCCGCTGGACTGGCCGGAAGAAAACGCCGATTTCACCGTCGAGCACGGCCGCGCGATCGACAAGGCCTACATCGGCCACAAGAAGCACGTCCGCATGGATGACGAACCCGTCCCCGACAAGACCTATGAAAGCTTCGAGGAGGTTGAGGGGCTGACCCGCGCCTATGTGAACTTCATCTGGGAACCGGAGGATCTGCCGGATGAGACCACCGGTCATCCCAATCCCGGGACCCACTACCCGCCGGAAGAAACCCAGGACAACGCGGATTACGCCGAGAAGTACACGGCCCGGCACGGCACCGCCCCAACCAAGATCCCGGGCCGCTGGGTGATGATGCAGCAATACCCGGTCGCCGATGGCTGGGACAATGAAACCAAGACCTACACCAACGCCAATCCGGGGAACATGATCCCATGAAAATCCGCAAGGAACTGATCGCGGGCTACACGCGGCTGCTGACCATGGGCCGCGCCGTCAACGCGCCCGATCCGATGGCCGACCTCTCCCAGTTCGATGCCGACATCCGTGCGATGCACAAGCGCGCCCGCAACGAAGGCAACCTCGACTGGCTGCGGCTGGCGCTGGACTCCCTGATCGCCAGCCCGCGCGGCCGCATCGGCCAGTTCGCAGGCCAGCAGTACCCCTTTGACGAGGCGGAGCTGCAGGCGCTGTTCCGCCGCGCCTACGGGATGATCTGGCCGGACCAGCCGCTGTCGGAACCGGGCGATGAGGCGGATCTGGAGTTTGTCGATATGAGTGCTGAGGAGTGGGCCGCCGTTACCGGCCCCAGCTAGGGGGATGCCATGCCAGACCAGGCTTTTGAGTCCGACGCCGTCCTGAAACTGCTGAAAAAGTCCAAGGCCAGCGGCAACGAGCTGCCCTTTGCTTTCGGACTGGCGGGCAAGCCGGAGAACTGCGGCCTGATGATCGACCTGCGCAAGCCCGGCAAGGTGCTGCGCGGCGACATGAAGAAGATGCCGGGCATCAAGAAAACCTGCTTCGGCACCCTTCGGGTGGAGGAGAACGAGGTCTTCCTGCAGCCTGAAAAGCCCGTGAAAGGCATCATCAAGCAGTTGAAGAAGCGGTTCAAAGCCGAAGGCATGGTCAAGTTCAAACCGGTGCTGGTCGGCCCCGACGGCAGCATCATCGACGAGGACAGCTTACCGGATGACGACGCCGAAGCGGTTGAAGCCAGCGCGCCGCCGCAGGCGGATGATGGCGCGGCAGCCGCTCTGAAACAGCGCATCGCCGCCGCTGCGGGCGCGGTCAAGGCGCTGGGCAATCCGGAGCTTGCGGGCAAGCTGGCGCCGGAAATCAAGGCCAGTGCCAAGCTGCTGGGGCAGGGCGACCACGACGGCTGCGCCGCCCGGCTCGACCGGCTGGAGGCCGCGCTGGCCAAGCTGCAGGCGCAGCCCAAACCGGCCCCGGCGCAGTCCGAACAGGCCGCCAAGCTCAGCAAGCTGCTGGCGGCGCAGGCGGCCCGGATCAAGACCCTGCCGCCGGAGCAGGCCGCACCTCTGGCGGAACAGGCGCGGGCCATCGCCGCCAGTCTGAAGGCGGGCGCCCTGCCGGCAGCTGCAGAGGGCCTCAAGGCGCTGATCAAGGCGCTGGACACCCCGGCAGAGGCGGCGGCGCCGCAGGCTGACCCGATGGAGATCTGGCAGGCCGCCAAGGAGGACGTCGACCGCGGCGTCTCCAGCCTGCAGGATGCGCTCAGGGCGCAAAACCACCCGGTGCTGGCGCAGATCGCCGATGCCGGTCTGGCAGGCGTCACCGATGGCAACCAGACCGCCCTGATGAAGGCGCTGTTCGAGATGAAATCCGCCACTGGCGATGCCCGCAAGCCCGCGGCGCAGGCGCTGCTGGCACAGATTGCGGCCTATCTCAAGTTCCTCAAGGACGACCCGGTGATCGGCATGGTCGAGGACAACCCGTTTGGCGTCTCCGTCCCGGTCAAGGCGCCGCTGACCAGCGCGCTGCGGCAAATGGCGGACATCGCAAAAGCCGCCTGAAGCCGCATTCCTTGCCGCCGGAACACGGCGGCGGGCTGCGCCCCGACTTTGCTGATTTTCAACTTTGCCAACAGCGTATGCAAACGGTTTGCAAATTTGCGATAATGTCCTTTGGCTCAGCGCCCGCGCAATATATGGTCCCGGTGACATCTACAGGGGACATGTGCCATGAAAGACATCCTTTCCGAGCTGGAAGACCGCCGCGAGGACGCGCGGCTGGGCGGCGGCCAGCGCCGCATCGACGCACAGCATGGGCGCGGCAAGCTGACGGCCCGCGAACGGATCGAGCTGTTGCTGGACGAGGGCAGCTTTGAAGAATTCGACATGTTCGTCAGCCACCGCTGCGCTGATTTCGGCATGGAAGACAACAAACCCGCGGGCGACGGTGTTGTCACCGGCTGGGGCACCATCAACGGCCGCCAGGTCTATGTCTTCTCCCAGGACTTCACTGTGCTGGGCGGCTCGGTCTCCGCGACCCACGCGCAAAAGATTTGCAAGATCATGGACATGGCGGTGCAGAACGGCGCGCCTGTGATCGGCATCAACGACTCCGGCGGCGCCCGCATCCAGGAAGGCGTCGACGCCTTGGCCGGTTACGCTGAGATCTTCCAGCGCAACATCATGGCCTCCGGCGTGATCCCGCAGATCTCCGTCATCATGGGCCCCTGCGCCGGCGGCGCGGTGTATTCACCGGCGATGACCGACTTCATCTTCATGGTGAAAGACACCTCCTATATGTTCGTGACCGGCCCGGACGTGGTGAAAACCGTGACCAACGAGGTGGTGACGGCTGAGGAGCTGGGCGGCGCCTCCACCCACACCCGCAAATCCTCCGTGGCAGATGGCGCCTTTGAAAACGACGTCGAAGCGCTGGCCGAAGTCCGCCGCCTGGTCGACTTCCTGCCGCTCAACAACCGCGAAAAGCCGCCGGTGCGCCCGTTCTTTGACGAGCCCGGCCGCCTGGAGACCAGTCTCGACACCCTGATCCCGGAAAACCCCAACAGCCCCTACGACATGAAGGAGCTGATCACCAAGGTGGCGGATGAGGGCGATTTCTATGAGATCCAGGAGGATTTCGCCAAGAACATCATCACCGGTTTCATCCGCCTTGAGGGCCAGACCGTGGGCGTTGTCGCCAACCAGCCGATGGTGCTGGCGGGCTGCCTGGACATCGACTCTTCCCGCAAGGCTGCTCGTTTCGTGCGTTTCTGCGACTGTTTCGAAATCCCGATCCTGACCTTCGTCGACGTGCCGGGCTTCCTGCCGGGCACCTCCCAGGAGTACGGCGGCGTCATCAAGCACGGCGCCAAGCTGCTGTTCGCCTATGGCGAAGCCACCGTGCCCAAGGTCACCGTGATCACCCGCAAGGCCTATGGCGGCGCCTATGACGTGATGGCCTCCAAGCACCTGCGCGGCGACTTCAACTATGCCTGGCCCACCGCTGAGATCGCAGTGATGGGCGCCAAGGGCGCCACCGAGATCATCCACCGCGCCGATCTGAACGATCCCGAAAAGATCGCCCAGAAAACCGCGGAGTACGAAGACCGCTTCGCCAACCCCTTTGTGGCAGCAGAGCGCGGCTTCATCGACGAGGTGATCATGCCCCAGTCCACCCGCAAACGGGTCAGCCGCGCCTTTGCCTCCCTGCGGGGCAAGCAGCTGAAG
>NZ_JBQKUH010000034.1:0-50019 GCF_054968485.1 Leisingera sp. G5_S3_59_S7 | reverse complement strand
GCCGGAGACTGCCGGGTGTCAGGCTTAGGCCTGTTCTGTTGCCTCCAGCCGCGTCACCACCTTGGCGCCGCTCTCCAGGGTGCGGTGTACCGGGCATTTATCTGCGATTTCCAACAGCCGCGCGCGCTGTTCCTCGCTCAAGGGGCCGCAGAGGCGCACCACCCGTGTGAACTGGTCGATCTTGGCAGGCCCGGAGGGCAGGGCGTCCTGGGCGTGCACCTTGTCATGGCTCACATCCACGCTGATCCCCTCCAGCGGCCAGTCCTTGCGCCGCGCATACATTCTGAGCGTCATCGAGGTGCAGGCGCCAAGCCCCGCAGCCACAAACCCGTAAGGAGACATGCCGCGGTTGGTGCCGCCATAGGCCAGCGGCTCGTCCGCCAAGGCGTGGTGATAGGGGCCGGATTGAACATCCTGCAGGAACCCGTCCGGATCCGCCTCTGTCACCCGCAGGATGCCCTCTGGTGCGCCGGGCGGCGGTGCGGGCGGGGCCATGCCGATATAGCGCCCGGCCCAGGCAGCGATGACTTCGGCGGCGTATTCCGCGTCTGCCGGCCGGGAAATCAGGTGATCGGCGTCATCCAGAGTGACAAAGCTCTTGGGGTGTTTCGCAGCAGTGAAGATGGAGGCGGCATTGTCGATGCTCACGGTCTCGTCGCGCGGCGCATGCAGCACCAGCAGCGCGGCCTTGAGTTCAGCAATCGCAGGCGCCAGCGCCTCGGCGCTGATGTCGTCGACAAACTCCTTGCCGATCACAAACGGCCGCCCGCCCAGGCAGACCTCGGCACGGCCCTTGGCCTCGATCTCCGGCAGGGCGGCTTCGAAGTGGTGGGAGACATGGCCCGGATCAAACGGCGCGGCCAGTGTCACCACCCCCTTGACCGACGGGATGCCCGCCCGCGCCCGCAGTACCGCCGCCCCGCCCAGCGAGTGGCCGATCAGCAGCGCCGGCGCCATATTGCGTGTTGCAAGGTACTGCGCCGCTTTGATGAGGTCCGCCACGTTGGAGCTGAAAGTGGTATTCTCAAACTCGCCTTCCGAATGCCCCAGCCCGGTGAAATCGAACCGCAAGACCGCAATCCCCATCGCCGCCAGCCGCCCGGCAATCCGCCGCGCGGCCGGGATGTCCTTGGAGCAGGTGAAGCAATGGGCGAACAGCGCGGTGGCCAGCACCGGCCCCTCCGGCAGGTCGAGGCGGGCAGCAAGGGTGTTTCCGGCGTGGCCGGTGAAGGTGATCCGTTCCGTGGGCATGGGCGTGGCCTTTTTTGGGTGTTCCGCATAGATTGAGCGTTCGGCGGGGCCTGAACAAGGCAGCGGGACGGAACGTCACGGGAAGGTGAAGCCAGATGAGCAGCAGCGCCCTTACGGGCATCGGATGTTACAGCCCGCAGACCGCGCGGGACCGCGGGATGTGGCAGCGGTTGCAGGCGTTTTGCAGGCAGGAGCCGCAAGCCTTTGGCCGCAATCCGGAAACCGGACATGTCACCGGCTCTGCCTTTGTGATGTCACCGGACAGAAAAAACGTGCTGCTGACTCACCACAAAAAGCTCAACCGCTGGTTCCAGCTGGGCGGCCATTGCGACGGAATTGCCGACGTGCCCTTTGTTGCGCTGAAAGAAGCCTATGAGGAAAGCGGGCTGGCGCGCATCAGGCCGCTGTCTGCCTGTGTGTTCGACGTCGACATCCACGAAATCCCGCCCGGCACCAGGGAGTGCGCCCATCTGCACTATGACGTCCGCTACCTGTTTCAGGCAGAGGCCGGGGGAATTGCTGCAAGTGGTGAATCCCACGCCCTGGCCTGGGTGCCAATCACCCGGCTGGAAGACGTCACTGACTCCCCCGGCGTGCTGGTGCTGCGGGAAAAGCTGGAGCCGTTCCTGAGCAGCTCTTGTTAAGCGGTGGCGCCTGACGGCGCCGCAGGCTGTCCCGGCCCCTCCTTGCGGGAGGGACCGGCGGCAATGGATTACGCCTCGCCCATCAGGGCCTTGTCGAAGGGGTAGCTGGTCAGGTTCTCATAGCCGTCCTCGGTGATCAGCACCTGGTCTTCCAGCTTGATCGAGAAGTCACCGCCCTCAGGCGAAACCAGCGCCTCGACACAGAGCACCATGCCCGGCTCCAGCTCATAGTCAAAGGCGCCCTCGACCATTTGATCCGGATAGGCGACCAGAGGCCACTCGTCGCACAGCCCGACGCCGTGCATCATGCAGCCGTATTTCTGTTTCTGGAATTGGTCATCCAGCACGTGGCAGCCGCGCGACAGCTCCTGAATGTTCACGCCCGGCTTCAGCATCTCCATGTTGTGGCGGATGTGCTCCACCCCGTGCTGCATGGCATAGACCATGTCGGGTCGCGGCTTCTGACTGCCAATCCACCAGCTGCGGGAAATGTCGATGCAGATGCCGTAGGAGCCGACAAGGTCGGTGTCAAAGCTGATCATCTCGTTGTTCTGGATGATGCGGGGGCCGCATTCCTGGAACCAGGGGTTGGTGCGCGGCCCGGACGCCAGCAGCCGGGTTTCGATCCATTCGCCGCCGCGGCGGATGTTCTCTGCGTGCAGCACCGCCCAGACGTCGTCTTCGGAGATATAGCCGCCGGGGATCTGCTCGCGGGCGAATTTCTCCATCGCCGCCACCGCGGTTTCGCAGGCGTGATGGGCGCAGCGCATCGCCAGAATCTCATCCGGTCCCTTCACCGCGCGGCATTTCTCGGTCAGCTCCTCGCCGGGAAAAATCTCCAGCCCCTGTGCCTCCAGCGCCCGCAGCCCGTGCAGCATCACCTTGTCCACCGCCAGCCGCTTGTTGCTGCCGCTGTGCTCTTCCAGCAGGATGCGCACTTCGTTGGAGAACTTGTCGGCGGCCACGTCGATCTTGTCGCCGCGGTCGAAGTAGAACAGGTCGGCACCGGCGCGCTGCTCCCGCACCAGTGGGTTGAATTCGCTGAGGAAGGGCGACTGCTTGTAGTCCCACAGCACCATATAGCCGTCGGCGCAGATCAGCAGCGCGCGGAACGGGTTGTGGGTGTTCCACAGCTGCATGTTCGTGGAATCGGTCGCATAGCGGATGTTGAGCGGGTCAAAGACCAGCAGGCCGCCATAGCCGCGGTCATTGATGTGCTTGACCAGACGTTCCCAGCGGAACCTGCGCAACGCCTGCAGGTCAGGCAGTTGCAGCCCGGCCTCGGCCCATTCTGAAAACGCCAGCTGGGTCGGGCCGATCTCAACCCGGTTGTTGTCGTTCGGGGTGTTGTCGCCCAGGGTGGCGCCGCGGGTCGGGTCAATCTTGCGGATGTCGCGGTAATGCTCGTTCATGCGTGGCCTCCGTCGCTGCACAGTCCTGTCCAATGTGCCGCCGGCAGCCGGGGAAATCGCTGCAGAAAACGACGGGTTTTCCGGTCGTTTCTGACCTGTGATGCAGCGTTGCGGCTGTTTCCCGGCGCTTTGGATGCTATCGCAGAGGGATGAAGGCGATTCTGCAGAAAACACTTCCCTACAACCCGCTGGAGGAGAAGAAACTCCCTGGTATTCAGCCGCTTGAGCCGGATCGCTGGCTGGTGGCGGATGACGCCTATGCGGACCAGATGGCAGAGCGCGAGCGGCTGCTGGCTACCCGGCGGGACGCGGTTTTGCGGCTGGACGCAAACGCGATGGCGGCGGCGCAGGAGCTTTTGCGGATGGCGCTGGACGCACTGGACATCGGCGCGGGCGACACCGCGCTGCGGCCCGATGGTATGCGGGTGACGGTCGATCTGGAGGATCCACTGGGCACCCTGGGCCGTCTCGCGCAGCAGGATTTCTGCATTCTGCAAAAGCCAGAGGGCGCACAGGAGCATGTTCTGACCGGCGCCGTTCTGTGTTTTCCGGCAAGCTGGACGCTGGCGGAAAAATTCCTGCAGCCGCTGACCGGCATACACGTGCCGATGGACAGCTACGATGCAGGGATTGCAGCGCGGGTGCAGCGGCTGTTTGACGGGGTGCAGGCGGGGCGGCCGCTGTGGCGGTTCAATGCGCTTTGGTATCAGGATCCGGCACTGTTTCAGCCGCGGAGCCAATATGCGCCGCGGGACAAACCGCACAGCACCAGGGCTGATTACCTGCGCAGTGAAAGACAAGTGATCATGCGGCTGCCGCAGACCCGTGCGGTGGTGTTTTCAATACATACGCATGTGCTTGCGCGGGCGGATGTGCTCCGCCAGTGGGGCTCAGCGCTGGACCAGCCCGCAGCGCGGCCCTAGTGGAACAGCGGACGCGCGGCCTGCACCATGCCGGCGCTGTCCAGGAACAGGAACAGGGCGGCCATCAGCAGCAGGTGGCTGACAAAACGCAGGCGGCGGCGCGGCGCCAGGATGAAGGCTGACAGCGCGGAGGCCCGTGCCTGGCCGCCCCAGCCGCTGTACTGCTGCCCGGTTTGCAGCGGTCCGCGCATCCGGGCCCGGGTCCGCTCGGCAGCTGTTGTTGCGCCCGGGCCCGGCGCGCGTCTGCCGGCGGCCTGAAAGGCGCGCTCGCAGTGGGCTTCAAGCGCAGGCGCGGTGAGCTCAACCGGGGTGAAGCAGGCGCGCCCGCGCGGCCGCGGGGGCTGCGGCTGCATTGGCTGGCGGCCGGCAGCTTTGGCCGCTGCCGGGGGCGTTTGGACCGGCTGCGGTTCAAACACGCTAAGGAACTGATCGCAGGTCAGCGCCACATCGGTATCGAGCCATTCAACTGAGGTGGCTTCGACCATCGGAACCAGCCGCCGCAGCATTTCGGCCAGCAGCGTTTCAGAGATTTCCCGATCGCAGTCTTCCGGGTAAAGCGGCGACAGCGCGAGTTCCAGCAGCGCCGAAGGCTGCAGCATGCTCCCGGTCAGCCGGCTGGAGCGCCGCAGCGGCACCCGGCGCAGGCGCACCGTGACAAGATACTGATCGCACTGCAGCCGGACGGCATGCTCGGCGCGGGCCTCGATGGCTTCTGCCGGATGGCCAAAATCTTCGAGCGTGTCCACAACAGCGGAAACTGCTGCAGAGAGGGTTCCCTGATCCCGGCTTTCCAGCCCGAGCCTGCCGCTAATTTGCACGTTCTCTGCCACTTTCCGGATCCTCCGTTCAGGGTGCCGATAAAATAAGAATAAATTTGGAACGGGTTGAAAGTTGGGCGGAAAGCGCGGCCCGGCGGCAAACTTTGAGGATTACGCGTTAAAAATCACGAAACGATTTAAGTGTCTGTTTTTATTGGGATTCACGTTCGCTTTGCGTAGCCGGTCGGCGGAATACGGCTCAACTGTGGCACGCGCCGGACACATTGATGCCTTAGGCCTTACAATGCAGCGGGAATCGCGGCACTGTTCCCGGTGGTATGCGCCCCCCCCGCTGCGGCCGCTTTGCAGGCGGCCTCAGGTGCAGGGCGGAGCTACGGCTGCGGTGCTGGCGAAGGCGGCGGCGGCCGGCGCTCAGCCGTCGATTTGCCGCCCCATGATTGCCAGCGACTGCTGATAGACCGTGGCGGCGTTCCACTGCTTCAGAACAGGATAATTCGGCTCACCCGGCTGATAGCCCTTGCCGCGCTTCCAACCCTTCTGTCGCAGGTAATTTGCGGTAGAGGCCAGCGCATCGCCCATATTGTAGAAATCCACCCGGCCGTTGCCGTCCCAATCGATCCCGTACTGCAGGGCGTTACCGGGCAGGAACTGTGTATGGCCCAGCTCGCCGTGTTTAGCGCCCAGGGTGGCCGGGGTGATTGCGCCCTGATCCACCAGTTTCAGCGCCCCCAGCGCGTGCGGGCGGAAGAAATCGGAGCGGCGGCAATCATAGGTCAGCGTCACAATGGCAGAGACCACCTGGCTGTCGCCCATATAATTGCCAAAGGCGGTTTCCATGCCGTGGATCGCAATCAGCACGCCCGCGGGCACGCCGTACTTGCGCTCCAGCGCGGCATAAAAGTCCAGATTGCGCGCCTTGCGCTTGCGGCCCTGCGCCACGATGGTGGCGGAGCCGCGGACCTGCATGAATTTCTCCAGCGAGTATTTGAAGCTTTTCTGGTTGCGGTCAGCGGCGATGGTGCGGCGGGCATATTGCGCATTGGCCAGCGCCTGCAGCCCTGCCTTGCGCACCCCGGCGCGCTTGGCCTCGCGGCTGAATGCCTGTTTCCAGGCATCGAACCCGGCAGAGGTATTGCCGCAGGTCGCGGCCGCGGCGGGGGAGGCGAGGAGGACGGAAATCAGGGCAGGGGCAAGCAGCCGGCGCATGAATGAAACTCTCGAAATGTGACTCGTGTGATTGCAGCCTAGCGTGACGGCGGCTTATGTCTAACGGGAAATCCCGCCAATGGTTCCCATCCGCTCAGGAAAAGGCTGTGCCGGCTGCCAGTGCCAACCCATCGGCGACTGCGGTCATGGCATTTTCCGTTTCGACACGGGCTTTTGGGCACAGCGACCGCATCTCAGCCTGCACCGCCGCCAGCAGCGACGAGCCGCCGACCATGACAATCCGGTTCACTTGATCCGGGTCTATGCCCGCCTGGTTCAGGGTCTCGGCGGCGCAAAGACCGATAGCGCGGGTCTGCTCCGCCAGCGTCCGGTTCATGGCCGCGCCGGGCAGAGGCACAGACAATCCGCGCTGCAAAAGCTTAAGGTCGATAGCGGCGCTGCCCCCCGCATCATTGGCGCGGATCTTGCCGCGCTCCACCGCAAAGGCCAGTTCGTGCCCCAGTTCGTCCTCCAGCACGGCAACCAGCCGCGCCAGTTTTTCCGGCTCCGCTGCATTGACAGCCAGGTCCTTTGCGGCCCGGCGGTTTTCGGGGCTGTAAAGAAACGGGATCATCTGCCAGGTGGCCAGATCGTTGAACAGCCGGTTCGGCGCGGGCAGGGCGCCTCCGCCGAAGGTGTTGCGGATCAGGCTGCCGCGGCCCAGCAGCGGCATTACATGCTGAATGCTCAGCTGCCGGTCGAAATCGGTGCCGCCCAGACGGATCCCGTGCGAGGCCAGGATGCGCGCGGCGCCGTCCGGTCCCTGCTCAAAGGCGGTAAAGTCCGAGGTGCCGCCGCCGATATCGACGATCAGCCCCAGCCCCGGCGACGGCGCGGCGGCGCGCAGGGCGGCTTCGGGCTCGTACATGAACAGGACGTCCTCGAAACCGGCCTCCAGATAGCAGGCGCGCAAGTCCTTTTCCGCCTGCGCGTCGCGGTCCGCATCCTTGGAATGAAACCGCACCGGCCGCCCCGACAGCGCATGGGTGAACTGCATACGGGTGGCCGCCTCGGCGCGCCGCTTCAACTCTGCCAGGAAGCGGGCGATAATGGTGGCAAAGCTCATCCGCTCGCCGCCCAGCCGCCGCTCCTCATGCAGCAGGGAGGTGCCAAGCAGGCTTTTGAGCGCCCGCATGAAACGGCCCTCATCGCCGCGGATAAGGGCCCGCGCGGCGCTGTGGCCGATCCGCATCCGGCGCGGGTCCTCCGCGAAGAACACCGCGGTGGGCAGGGTCTGCTCGCCAGGCTCCATCTCCACCAGCCACGGCCGCCCGGCAACTGCAATCCCGGCAGCAGAGTTGGATGTGCCAAAGTCGATACCAAGAGTGTTCGGGGCTGTCATAATGCGCTCCTCAGACCAAGCGGAGCCGCCCCGGCTACAGCAACTGCGGGCTCCGATCAAGGCGAATCACCCGGAATCAATGGTTGTGAATGCGCCACTGCACAGATTGCCGCAGGAGGTGCAAGTGCCTCAAATATCAACAGTAAAGCGGCCGTAAAAGTATATTAATTCCTGAATATCACACTTTTCTAACCTGCTGCCCAGAGCAGGATCTTTGGAGTTTGGAAGATGAGTAATACTGATAACCAGCGCATCATCTCGAAATTTGCGCTTGATGGAGAGCATCAGAAAGACCTGACACGCGCAAGTGCCCTTCTGGTGCCTCACTTCGATCTGATCCTCGACAAGTTCTATGCCTTTGCCCAATCGGACCGCGAAGCAAGCAAGTTCTTTCCCAATGAGGAAATCCTAACCCACGCCAGAACGGCGCAGAAACGGCATTGGGAACTGCTGCTGAGAGGCGATTTCCCGGAAGAGTATTTCGCGTCCGCGGAGCGCGTCGGCGCCGTCCACTTCAAGATCCAGCTCCCGTTCGAGCTTTACTTGTCGGCCTATTCACGGGCGACCTCCCACATTCAGCAGGTTCTCGGCGAAAAGTTCGGAGCCGCTGTAACCCCGGGCGGGCGGCGCAAACTTTTTGCCATGCTGGGGGCGCTGAACCGGGTGTTTGCGCTGGATACCTATTTTGTCATTGACGCTTATTTTGCGGCGCAGCGCGCGGAACAGGACACTGCCTTTGACTATATCACCGCCGGGATCGAACGGATGGAAGCCCGCGATCTCTCCCGGGCAATCCCGGCCCCCGGCGAAAGCGATTACCCGGAGCGCTATGACCAGGTGCGCGTGACGTTCAACCGGCTTATGGGCAGCCTGGCCGGCGTGATCGGCAGTATTCAGGACTCCGCCGACGGCCTGAACAGCACAGCCAGTGAAATTTCCGACGCGGCCCAGGATCTGTCGCAGCGCACCGAAACCCAGGCGGCAACCCTGGAGCAGACGGCGGCAGCGGTTGAGGAAATCACCTCGAGCATGCGGTCGTCGGCAGAGGCGACCAAGGAAACCAGCACCGTGGCCGCAACAGCGCAAGCCTGCGCCGAAGACGGCTTTGCAGTGGTGACCGACGCCGTCAGCAAGATGAAGGAAATTGCCGACTCCTCCGACCGGATTTCTCAGATCATCGGCGTGATTGACGATATCTCCTTCCAGACCAACCTGCTGGCGCTGAACGCCGGGGTCGAGGCCGCCCGCGCCGGCGAGGCCGGGCGCGGTTTTGCGGTTGTCGCCTCCGAGGTGCGCGGCCTGGCCCAGCGGGCCGCCGTGTCCGCCAAGGAAATCAAAGAGCTGATCAACATCAGTTCAGGCCATGTGGACGAGGGCGTTTCGTTGGTGGACCGCGCAGGTGAGGTACTGACCCGGATTGTGTCCGACGTGAACCGGGTGTCTGAACTGTCGGCGTCGGTTTCTGCCTCTGCCGGCGAGCAGACCACCGGGCTGACCGAGATCAACACCGGCGTTTCGCATCTGGACGGGGTCACGCAGCAGAACGCGGCAATGGTCGAGCAGACGACGGCGGCGACGGTGACCATGCGCCAGGATTCGCAGGCGCTGGCCGATCTGGTCAAATCTTTCAACGTTGGCCACACAACCGCCCCAGCCGCCGCAGGCAGCGGGGACAGCGGCGGCAGCCTGCGTCTGGCCGGCTGACGCAACGATCGGCGCCTGCCTGCTGGCACAAACAGAAAAAGGCGCCGCGAACGGCGCCTTTTCCTTTGGATGTCCTGCTATCAGCAGCTGTAGTACATGCCGAACTCAACCGGGTGCGGCGTGTGCTCGAACTTGTGGACCTCTTCCATCTTCAGCTCGATGTAGCCGTCGATCTGGTCCTTGGTGAACACATCGCCCTGCAGCAGGAAGTCGTGGTCGGCCGCCAGCGCGTCGATGGCTTCGCGCAGCGAGCCGCAGACGGTCGGGATGCCTTCCAGCTCTTCGGCCGGCAGATCGTACAGGTTCTTGTCCATGGCTTCGCCCGGATCGATCTTGTTGCGGATGCCGTCCAGGCCGGCCATCAGCAGCGCGGCAAAGCACAGATAGGGGTTTGCCGCCGGATCGGGGAAGCGGGCCTCGACGCGCTTGGCTTTCGGGCTTTCGGTCCACGGAATACGCACACAGCCGGAGCGGTTGCGGGCGGAGTAGGCGCGCAGAACCGGAGCCTCAAAGCCCGGGATCAGGCGCTTGTAGGAGTTGGTGGACGGGTTGGTGAAGGCATTCAGGGTCTTGGAATGCTTCAGGATGCCGCCGATGAAGTACAGCGCTTCCTGCGACAGGTCCGCGTATTTGTCGCCTGCAAACAGCGGCTTGCCGTCTTTCCAGATCGACATGTTGACGTGCATGCCGGAGCCGTTGTCGCCATAGATCGGCTTCGGCATGAAGGTTGCCGACTTGCCGTATGCGTGCGCCACGTTGTGGATCACGTATTTGTACTTCTGCAGCTCGTCGGCCTGTTTGGTCAGGCTGTCGAAGATCAGGCCCAGCTCGTGCTGGCAGGACGCCACTTCGTGGTGGTGCTTGTCGACCTTCATGCCCAGGCGCTTCATGGTCGAGAGCATTTCGGAGCGCAGGTCCTGCGCTTCGTCGGTCGGGTTGACCGGGAAGTAGCCGCCCTTCAGGCCCGGGCGGTGGCCCATGTTGCCCATCTCGAACTCAGCGTCGGTGTTCCAGGAGCCGTCGGTTGCGTCAACCTCATAGGACACCTTGTTGATGGTGTTGGAGTAACGCACGTCGTCGAACAGGAAGAATTCCGCTTCCGGGCCCATATAGGCCACGTCGCCGATGCCGGAGGACTTGAGGTAAGCTTCCGCCTTCTGGGCGGTGCCGCGCGGGTCGCGCTCATAGGCTTCGCCGGTGTCGGGCTCAACGATGGAGCAGTGCAGGCACAGGGTCTTTTCCGCGTAGAACGGGTCGATGTAGGCGGACTCGGTGTCTGCAACCAGTTTCATGTCGGAGTTTTCGATCGACTTCCAGCCGGCGATCGAGGAGCCGTCGAACATGAAGCCTTCTTCCAGGAAGTCTTCGTCGACCAGGTCCACGTCCACGGTCACGTGCTGCAGCTTGCCGCGCACATCGGTGAAACGGATGTCGACATAGGCGACGTCCTCGTCCTTGAGTGTCTTGAGAACTGCGTCTACGCTCATTCCCTCGGTCCTTTTTGTAGAGATGTAAGGATTTTCGTTGGTGTCTTAGAGTGCGTCCGGGCCGGTCTCGCCGGTACGGATGCGGATCGCTTGCTCGACGGGCGAGACAAAGATCTTGCCGTCGCCGATCTTGTCGGTCTTGGCGGCGTCGACGATGGCCTCGATCGCCTGGTCGACCTGATCGTCGTCCAGCACAACCTCGACCTTCACTTTGGGCAGGAAGTCGACGACATACTCGGCGCCGCGGTAAAGCTCGGTGTGACCCTTCTGGCGGCCGAAGCCCTTGACCTCGATGACGGAAAGGCCCTGCACGCCAACGTCCTGCAACGCTTCCTTCACCTCATCCAGTTTAAAAGGCTTGATGATGGCTTCGATCTTTTTCATCGGCATGGCTCCTCGCAAGCTTGTTGGGGGTGTCATTTCACTTCTAAATGAAGGCAGCAATGCGCGCCTGCGCGGCTGCGGCAATTCTGGCCAGGATTTCATCGTCGCTGCCTAAAAATTAAGCACTGCGCCTGCAAATTGCGCAGAATTGAATCGGGGAAGGGCAAAACATGACCGAACTGCTGACCGCAGCCCAGATGCGGGCGATTGAGCAGGCCGCCATCGCGTCCGGCGAGGTGACCGGGCTGGAACTGATGGAGCGGGCCGGGCAGGGGGTGGTCGAGGCCATCTTCGAGGAGTGGCCGGAACTGGCAGAAGAGCGAGGGGCCAGCCCCTCGCGCTCCCCGGAGTATTTGGGGAAAGATGAAAAGCTGCGCCGTGCAGTTGTCCTGTGCGGGCCGGGCAACAACGGCGGCGACGGGTTTGTGGTGGCGCGGCTCTTGAAGGAGCGCGGCTGGGAGGTGGAGGTGTTTCTTTACGGCGATGCTGAGAAGCTGCCGCCGGATGCGAAGGTGAACTATGAGCGGTGGCAGGAGTTAGGCCGTGTCAATGAGTGGGATGATCGCGGTATCCGTGATTTCTACGAAGGGGATGAAGAAAGCCAGTTTCTCGTGATAGACGCCTTGTTCGGAACGGGGCTGACCCGGGAAATGCCAGATGACACAAATGAAGCATGGAATGGCTTTATGCCGTCTCCTCTAATTACGGATGCCCACGAGCCGAACGAAGACCGTTTCGTAGCAATTGATTTCCCCAGCGGAATTTGCAGCGATAGCGGGCGAGACTTTGGAGCGCTCCCGACCCATCTTACCGTCACCTTCCATAGCGCCAAAATTGGCCATCATATGAGCCAGAATTGCAGGAACTATGGAGGAGCGGGAGGCTGTGGAAAGCTCAAAGTTGTGTCGATCGGTCTACCCCCTGTTTACCCCAAGGGGGGTGTCGAGTTGATTGACGACACGAAGGGTAAACTGAGTGCGAAATTTTCAGGCCACAAATACGCCCACGGCCACGCCCTCGTCCTCTCCGGCGGTCATGGCAAAACCGGAGCGGCCCGGCTGGCTGCCCGGGGCGCGCTGCGGATCGGGGCAGGGCTGGTCACTGTCGGCTCACCGCGCTCGGCGATGTTTGAAAATGCCGCCAACCTGACCGCCATCATGCTGCGTCAGATCGACGGGGCGCATGGGCTGGCGGAACTGTTGGAAGACGACCGCCTCAGTGCTCTCTGCCTTGGGCCGGGCATGGGGCGCGGGGCGGACACGCAGGCGATGGTTTTTGCGGCGCTGAAGGAAAAGCGGCCAACCGTTCTGGATGCCGATGCGCTCACAAGGTTTGAGCTGAAGCCCGAGGCGCTGTTTGAGGCCCTGCACGAAAACTGCGTGATCACCCCGCATGGCGGTGAGTTTGCCAGGCTGTTTCCGGACTTGGCGGAGAAGCTTAAAGCACCGGCAACCACCGGCCCCGCCTATTCCAAGGTCGACGCTACCCGTGAGGCCGCCAAACGCGCAGGTTGCGTGGTGCTGTTCAAGGGGCCGGATACGGTGATCGCCGCGCCGGACGGGCGCTGCTCTGTCAACTCAGCCCATTACGAACGCTCCGCTCCCTGGCTGGCAACCGCGGGGTCGGGCGACGTGCTGGCAGGCTTCATCACCGGGTTGATGGCGCGCGGGTTCGCCCCGATGCAGGCGGCGGAAACCGCTGCCTATATCCATGTGGAATGCGCGCTGGAATTCGGCCCCGGCCTGATTGCCGAGGATCTGCCGGAACAGATCCCCGCGGTGTTCCGCAAACTGGGCCTTTAAAGGTCAGGCCGCCGGGCGCAGATCCTCTTGCGGCGCAGCGGCGGCGGACAGTTCCAGCCCGCCTGCATAGATCACATGCGGGCGGGAAAACTCCAGCACTGCCAGATCCATCATCTGCAGGCCGAGGTCGCGGATGAACTCGCCGTCCACCAGCTCATAGGCCGGCACCACCGCCTGCGGCTGGCCGAACATTGCCTTGGCACGCCAGTCGCGCACCAGAATGCGCTGGTCCCAGGGCACAATCAGATCGCCGTCCGCGCGGGTGTCGCCCAGCGAACCGGCCGCAATGCTCACCGCTTGCAGCATGGCGCGGCGGGTCCGCACCGCCTCGACCTGGGCCATGCCCTGGGTGCGGGTGATCAGGCTGTCGCCGGATTTGATGTCCTCTGCCGGACGTTCGCCCTCACGGGTCAGCACGGTGGTGCCGCGCAGCAGGCTGATGTTCTGGCTGCCTTGAAACAGCCGCCGGGGCTGTGCCTGCCCGCGCATCGCGATTTGCGCGCGCAGGGCCGCATTTCCAAACGGTTTCATATTGTTGCTCGCTCTGTCTGCCTCAGACTTTTTTACCAAACTACGGCACAACCGGATTCCAGGCCCAGTCTTCTCCGGCAAAATTCCGCTCATTGTTGCAATTATGCGGACGGATTGTTGCCGGTCTGCACTGGGAGGGCCCGGCCGCGTTTTCCGCTCGCATCCGCTGCGAAGCTTTGCTATTGAGCGCGGCACGCAAGGCCGGGTGCCTCGCGGTTCGTGCGGGTGTGGCGGAATTGGTAGACGCACCAGATTTAGGTTCTGGCGCCGCAAGGCGTGGGGGTTCAAGTCCCTTCACCCGCACCATTCAATCCCTTTGAGAACAAAGAAACCTATGCCGGCAAGGCGCCTTGTCCGTTTCAAGGCCGCAATTTTGGTTGCAGTCGGGGTCTGGGCGCGCGCCGGACGTTTAGGCGGCGCTGAAATCAGCCTGCTGTGACGACCTGGGCTCTGGGTTGGTTTTTGCACCCGCCGGGTTTTCTGATTGTGCACGAATGAAAAGGGTTCTGCGCGCCGGCGCAGGGTTGCGCGGGTTGCATGGCACCTCTGACGCAAGCGCCCGGTTTAATGTGATGCCCTTCACTCAACGCCTTGAAAGAAGGCGGTTTATCGCCTGGGCGGGATCTTGCTGAGCGAATTTCCGCCTACCTCGGTTGCCTGGCGGCAGTCTGGATTTTCAACCCTGAAGCTCCCGAAAACTGCATGATATCCAGCTCGGCGGCAGCGGCCTCAGGGATGGAGAAGCACGCTGCCGGCGCAACAGGAGACTCAGAACAATGAGCACAAAATTTGCAGCACGTGCCGGCGCGGCGTCGCTGGCAGCGGCCCTGGCAGCCCCGGCCTTTGCGGGCCCGACTTATACCAATGACACCGGCGGCAGCTTCCGCTGGTACGGGCAGTTCAACCCCGCCTACCAGTCCTTTGACGACGGGCAGGAGGACTTTAACCGCCTGGTCGATAACGAGGCGTCAAACTCGCGCATCGGCCTTGAGCTGGAACAGGCCTATGGCGAGAACACCCTGCGGTTCCGCTTTGAAACCGCCTTTGGCTTCCGCGGCTCGGACGGGGTCAGCCAGCTGTCCACCGGCGACAACCTCAGCTGGGACCGCACCAATATCCGCCACGTCGACTTCCAGTTCGACACCGCGCGCTACGGCCGCTTCTCGGCCGGTCAGGGCTCGATGGCAACCGACGGCATCACCGGGGCGGATTTCTCGGGCACTGGCCTTGGCGCCTCCAACTCTGTCGCTGATTCCGCGGGCGGCTATGCCTTCCGCACCGGCGCTGGCGCGCTCAGCACCGTCGATATCGGCGATGCCTTCACCGACCTGGACGGCAGCCGGCTGGGCCGCGTCCGCTATGACTCGCCGGAGCTTGCAGGCTTCACCTTGTCGACCTCCTGGGGCACCGATGTCCTGAAGGACGCCAACGACCGCGAAAGCTACGATGTCGCGGTCCGCTGGGCCAATGACGATGCCGCCGCCTTTGCGATCGACACCGGCATCGGCGCGTCCTGGACCGAAGAAACGGGCAAGGAAGACACCCGCGACGTCTCCGGCTCCTTTGCGGTGCTGCACAAGGCGACCGGACTGTCGCTGAATCTGGCCGCGGGCGAGCGCGACATCGCAGGCACCTATGCCTATGCCAAGCTGGGCTACAAGGCGGATCTGATCGCCGCCGGCTCCACCGCGTTCTCGGTCGACTACTATGACGGCTCTGACATGGTCACCGCCGGCGACAGCGCCGAGTCCTGGGGTGTGGCTGCAGTCCAGAAGATCGACGCCTACAACGTCGAGACCTATCTGGCCTACCGCGATTATTCCTATGCCGACACCAGCGCCACCAGCTACCAGGACGCAAACGTCATCCTGGCCGGCGCCCGCTGGAAGTTCTGATCCTCCCCCTTTCGGTTTAAGAACAGCGAACACGCCCCCGCAGCGGGGCGTGTTTTCGTTACGGCACCCCGGAAATCCGCGGGATTGCGCAGGAAAGAGGCAATCCCTCTTGCGCCGCCGCGCCATGGGAAATAGAAGACCGCAAATTGTCTGGGGGCGCCTGCGCGCACGCGCCCCGAATCTCTATGGGGAATAGGATGCAGGTCACCGAGACGCTGAACGAAGGTCTGAAACGCGGCTACGCCATTACCGTCACCGCTGCAGAGCTGGACGAGAAGGTCAACGAAAAGCTGGTCGAAGCTCAGCCGGAAATCGAAATGAAAGGTTTCCGCAAGGGTAAGGTGCCGATGGCGCTGCTGAAAAAGCAGTTCGGCCAGCGCCTGATGGGCGAAGCCATGCAGGAAGCCGTTGACGGCGCCATGAACAAGCATTTCGAGGACAGCGGCGACCGTCCGGCAATGCAGCCCGACGTCAAGATGACCAACGAAGACTGGAAAGAAGGCGACGACGTCAACGTCGAGATGTCCTATGAGGCACTGCCGGAAATCCCCGAGGTCGACTTCTCCGGCGTCGAGCTGGAAAAGCTGGTTGTGAAGGCTGAAGACGAAGCCGTCACCGAAGCTCTGGAAAACCTGGCCGAAACCGCCAAGGAATTCGAAGCCCGCGAAGAGGGCGCAGCAGCCGAAGACGGCGACCAGGTCGTGATCGACTTCGTCGGCAAGATCGACGGCGAAGCCTTCGACGGCGGCGCAGGCGACGACTACCCGCTGGTGCTGGGCTCCAACTCCTTCATCCCCGGCTTCGAAGAGCAGCTGGTCGGCACCAAGGCCGGTGAAGAAAAAGACGTCACCGTCTCCTTCCCGGAAGAGTACCAGGCCGAGCACCTGGCCGGTAAGGAAGCCGTGTTCTCCTGCACCGTGAAAGAGGTCAAGGCGCCGAAAGCGGCTGAGATCGACGACGAACTGGCCAAGAAATTCGGTGCCGAGGACCTGGACGGTCTGAAGGCACAGATCTCCGAGCGTCTGGAAGCCGAATACGCCGGTGCCGCCCGCGCGGTGATGAAGCGCGCGCTGCTGGACAAGCTGGACAGCCTGGTCTCCTTCGATCTGCCGCCGTCGCTGGTCGATGCCGAAGCCAAGCAGATCGCGCATCAGCTGTGGCACGAGGACAACCCGGAAGTGCAGGGCCACGACCACGGCGAGATCGAGCCGACCGAAGAGCACGTCAAGCTGGCTGAGCGCCGCGTGCGCCTGGGCCTGCTGCTGGCCGAGCTGGGCCAGAAAGCCGAGGTCGAAGTGACCGACGCCGAAATGACCCAGGCGATCATGCAGCAAGCCCGCCAGTACCCGGGCCAGGAACGTCAGTTCTTCGAATTCATCCAGCAGAACGCCCAGATGCAGCAGCAGCTGCGCGCGCCGATCTTCGAAGACAAGGTTGTCGACCACATCGTCGAGCAGGCCAAAGTCGAGGAGAAAGAAGTCTCCAAAGACGAGCTGCAGAAGGCGGTTGAGGAGCTGGAAGAGGAATAATTCTCCTCTCCCTGTTAGATTAGGAAAAGGCCGCCCCTGGGGCGGCCTTTTTCGTGCGCGGCCCGGTTACAGGACCACGCGTTCCTGCAGCCACAGCAGAGATGGGTAGGCCGCCAGCCAGATCCAGAAGAACCGGTTCAGCCCGAACAGGCAGGCGTTGGCAAGGTGGAACAGCGCTGCGGTGAACAGCGCCAGAACCAGCGCCTCTTGGCTGAACAGCGCCAGCGGGAACAGCACCTCGAACAGCATCACCGCCCAGCCCATCATCCACAGCAGCCGCGGGCGGTCCGCCAGGCGGCGCAGGTTTTCGCTGACCGGGTAGGCGGAGAAGCGGAACACATCCTGCAACGCCCGGCCGGAGCGCCACTCAGCATTCACGATTTTTACTTGGCCGGAGATGAAGTAGCAGATCACCAGCTGCCCGGCGAGATAAGCAAAGGCGTATTCCTGCCATTGCTCGGACGGCAGCCAGCGGGCCGCGGTCAGGCAGCAAAGGATCAGCAGGCTCATCTTGTCGCTGCCGCCGTTATACGGCCCCTGAAACCGTTGCAGCAGCAAAAGCCCCAGGACCAGCAGTCCCAGCAGCACCCAGGGCGTGGCGGTCCCGAACAGCAGCAGCCCGGCCAGCAGCAGGCGGGGCCCGTGCAGGATCTGCTCGTCCCGCAAGCCCGCCATATGCTCGGCGCTTTGCTGCAGAAAGGCGAGCGCCAGCAGCACCTCGGTCGCGCGCAGGGCCAGTTCCAGGCTCATGCAGCGGCCCGTGCGGCCTGCGCCGCTTTGGCGGCGGCGCCGGCCATAATCTGCGGCTCGGATTGATAGGTGACCGCCTTCACCAGCCGGCCGTCTTCGCCGCGGTCCAGAAACACCAAACGGAACTGCAGGCAGGGCAGGAGGGCACCGGGCGGCAGTGCGCGCTGCAGGTCGGCCGCAATCCGGCGCAGGATTTCCTGGCGGCTGTGTTCCGTGGGCGCCAGTGTCAGCCGTTCGGCGCAGCTGACCAGGAACAGGCTTTCGTTCCAGCGCGCATTCCACAGCATCCGCCCGGCCACGGCAAGCGGGCTCAGCCGCTGCGGGCGCGGCCGGAATTCCTGCCAGTCCGTCGGCGGACCGGAGGTGCCCGCCAGCATGCGGAACTCAACCCGGGGCGAAGGGTCCACCGACTTGAAAAAGCGCCAGGACGGCATCAGCGCGGGCAGCAGCAGTTTGAACAGGGTCAGCATGGCGCCAGTAAAGCGGGCGCCGGTTATAATTCTGCTAAAATTCCGCCAGAACGAAAGCGAAATGCTCCCGCCCGTCCTTGGCAGCTTCCTGCGGAAGCCGCCGGCGTCCCGTTGGGCCGGGCAGCGCCCCTGCGGGGCGCTGCGGGCGGCGGCTCTGCGGGCCTAGGGGCGCAAGCCGGTCTCCCGGAGCATGCCGCGGCGTTTGGCCTCAAAATAATAGCCGCGGGAGTAATGCTTGACCGCCATGTCCTGGCTGCCATCGGCGAGCAGCCAGGCGCCGCGCAGGTATTTGACGGAAAACTGCAGGTTGGTGTCCGCATCCAGCAGATCCTTGGGCTGCCCCTGAAAGCCCATCGAGCGGGCGGTGGCCGGCAGGATTTGCAGCAGCCCGTAATAGGGCCGGTTCACCGCGTGCGGGCGGTGGGTGCTTTCGCGCACCGCCAGCCGGTGCACCAGGCTGCGCGGCACCTCGTAATGGTCTGCCCAATAATTGATCTGCTGCCGCAGCTCGGGCGTCTCATTGGGGAAGAGCGGCGGATTGTACCGTGTCACCTCCGGGGGCGCAGCGGTGCTTCCGCAGGCAGCCAGAACTGCGGCTGCAAAAAATAAGATCAGTGTGGTCCGGCGCGTCATGCGGCCTCCGCCTATAGTTGCTCGCGGACAGCCTAGCCGCATGGCGGCGGGCTGCAATATGGTCTGCGCCGCTCTCTGCGGCAACCGGCAGGGAACCGCCAGACCCGAAGGGGGATTCCGCCTGCAAAAGGGCCGCCTTGCAGGCCTTCGGGGTGGTCCCTCAAAGTTTAAGTATTAGACATTTGTTAAATATGTCCTCCCACTACATATTGGGTATGCGCATTGAGGCAACACGACCCTCAGGCAGATTGCCCCTCACGCCTGTGGGGCATCTGACCAGATCGGGCAGAAGGGGCCGCGGCTGTTTCCCAATTTTCCGCGGTCCCAACAACTCCCGGCAGGCGCAGCTGCCGCCATCTGGATCATGCCGGGTTTGACCGCCGCCCGGGCCTGCGGCGCAGCGCGGCCAAGCGCGGTGTCAGCCAGCCGTGCGGCCCGGTTTGTCCGGCGTCCCGAACAGGCTGCGGCCCGGCGCAATCACACCCTCGGGCACAATCTCCGCAATCGCTTCCGTTCTGAAGTCCGGCCGGTCGAACCGGTGCCCCCGCAGCAGCCTGAACAGCAGCCGCCGGCGCAGTGCCAGCTCCTCACGCTCCAGGTCGTCATCCAAGGCAAACCCCTCCCTTCTGCTCCCGCTGCCATGCTGGCAAGGAACGGCAAACGGAAGGTTTATGGCAGACGCGCATGTTTCTAAAACTTAGGCCGGCTTTTATCGGTGTCCGCCGGAATCAGAAAAGGCCGCCCGTCAGGCGGCCTTTCCCATGTCTCACCTGACCCGAAGGGATCAGTTGGTTTCTTCATCGCCAGCGGCTTCGGCTTCCGGACCTTCGTCCTCGTCGGAGGCTGCGGAGCCGATATCGTCGAACAGTTCGGAGATCTCGAATTCAGCAGCGGCTTCCTCTTCGGCGGCCAGCTCCTGGATCGATTTGCCCGATGCCTGCAGCTCGGCTTCCTCTTCGGAGCGGGCCACGTTCAGCTTGATTTCGACTTCCACTTCCGGGTGCAGCTTCACGGCGACCGAATGCAGGCCCAGTTCCTTGATCGGGTGGATCAGGGCGACCTGTTTCTTGTCGACCGAGAAACCGTCCGCGGTTGCGGCATCAGCAGCGTCGCGCGGAGTGACCGAGCCGTACAGCGCGCCCGCGTCCGATGCGGAGCGAATCACGATGAACTGCTGGCCGTCCAGCTTCTCTGCCAGTGCCTCGGCTTCTTTCTTGGTCTCCAGGTTGCGCGCTTCCAGCTGCGCTTTCTGGGCTTCGAAAGAGGCGATGTTGGCCTCGGAGGCGGTTTTTGCCTTGCCCTGCGGCAGCAGGAAGTTGCGGGCGTACCCGGGCTTCACGTCAACGACGTCGCCCATCTGGCCCAGCTTTGCAACGCGCTCAAGAAGGATAACTTGCATCTGCTTTTCTCCTTACTTCACGGCGTAGGGCAGCAGGGCGAGGAAGCGGGCGCGCTTGATTGCACGGGCCAGCTCACGCTGCTTCTTGGCCGAAACGGCGGTGATGCGCGAAGGCACGATCTTGCCGCGCTCAGAGATGTAGCGCTGCAGCAGACGGGTGTCCTTGTAGTCGATCTTCGGCGCGTTGTCGCCCGAGAACGGGCAAACCTTGCGGCGGCGGAAAAACGGTTTGGCTGCCATGATTTAGCGTCCTTTTCTCAAGCGTTGATCAGCGGCGCTCGCGACGGCCGTCGCGTTCGTCGCGCTTCTGCATCTGGACCGAAGGGCCCTCGGCGTGCTCGTCGACCTTGATGGTCAGGACGCGCATCACGTCATCATGCAGACGCATCAGGCGCTCCATTTCCTGCACGGCAGACGCGGGTGCGTCGGTGCGCAGGAAGGCATAGTGGCCCTTGCGGTTCTTGTTGATCTTGTAGGCCATGGTTTTGACGCCCCAGTACTCCTGGTCGACCAGCTTGCCGCCGTTGTCGGACAGAACAGCACCGAAGTGTTCGATGAGGCCTTCTGCTTGCGAGTTGGACAGGTCCTGACGCGCAATCATGACATGCTCATAGAGTGGCATGCGAACTCCTGTTTGTGTCTAGGCGCATTTCATAGACGGGGCATCTGATGCTTCCGCTGCCCGGTCACGAGAGGCTGCGCGGATCGAAAGTGTCGCGGAAGCAGGGCCTCCTATACAGGCTGAGGCGCAAAGGGCAAGGCAAAAGCGGCGCCCGGCCGCGCCCGGCGCCGGGCCGCCGCCGCAAAACCGCAGGCGCGCCGCATTGCTGCCCAATTGCCGGCCTTGATTGTTTAACGGAGTCTTAACGCGGTAAGAAGCCGCGGCGCCGGCCCCCGCGCCGGCATGGGCAGCTTTAGAAAGGGCAGTCGGATGGCAATGACAGATCAAATCCCGCCGCAGGGACCGGGCGTTTCCGGCGCCGCGGCGTTTGGCGCAGCGGCCAGGGCGGCGCCGCTCAGCCTGCAGCTGGAGGCGAACTGGAAACTGCGCTTGATCCTGCTCCGGCTTCTGGGGGCGGCGATGATCCTCGGCTCCACCGGCCTGTGGCTGGTGCCCGGCGCCGGGGCCGATCCGGAGATGAACCTGCTCCGGATGGGGGTTTCGGTGGCCTTCCTGCTGGCCGGGCTGGTGCTGATGACAGTGCATGAGCCCGGCAGCGGGCCTGAAGCCTGCTTTGACCCGGTGCGCCGCGAGCTGAGGCTGCTGCAGCGTGACGGCAAAGGGCGCCCGCGCACGGTGCTGCGCCGCAGCTACGAAAGCCTGGGCGCGGTCCGGCTGACCGCCGCGTCGGTGCAGCTCTACGAGACCGACGGCAGCCTGCTGATCGAGCTGCCGCTCCAGACTGCCGCGATGCGCAGCCAGCTGCGCGACCAGTTCAGCGGCGCGGTGCGGATCCTGACCTGACGGATCATCACTTTCCCGCGAGTGAGGCCCGGCTGCACAGCCGCCGGGTTTTGTGTTCGCCCGCTCACAGGTACTGTTGGTTTTTGCCGGCTTCCTTTTCGGGAGCCGTTCGCCACATCTGTTGCCACAAGATTTCTTCAGACGGAGCCTTTCCATGAAAAAGACACTGCTTGCCGCCGCCCTGGCCGCTGCCGCCGCAACCGGCGCTGCTGCCGCCCCCGAAAAATACGTCCTGGATCCCGGCCACAGCCAGATCCTGTTCGATTACAACCACCTGGGCTATTCGACCACCTACGGGCTGTTCGCCGGTTTTGAGGGCGAGATCATGTTTGACCAGGAAGACCCGGCAAATTCCTCCGTCTCCGTGTCCATGCCGCTCAGCAGCATGTTCACCGGCTGGCAGGCGCGCTTCGACCACTTTATGACCAAGGATTTCTTCGACGCCACTGAGGATGAAACCATCAGCTTCACCTCCACCGGCATCGAAGTGACCGGCGAGGAGACCGCCAAGATCACCGGCGATCTGACCCTGAACGGTGTGACCAAATCGGTGGTGCTGGATGCCAAGCTGAACCAGAAAGGCGAGCATCCGATGGCCAAGAAGCCCTGGGCCGGTTTCGACGCCACCACCCAGGTCCTGCGCTCCGACTACAACCTGGGCCAGTTCGCGCCCTTCGTCAGCGACGAGGTCAACATCAAGATCTCGGTCGAGGCGATGAAGGCCGACAGCTGATCCAGCTGCCGCTTCAGCGAATTTCCAGCCGCCGGCCCCAACGGGCCGGCGGTTTTCGTTTGCCTGCCGCTGCCGGCCTCCCCAAAGCGTGACACAAGTTCATTGGCCTTTCCGGCGCTTCAGGAGCAGGCTGAAGATGGCCTCTCCGGCCAACTCGGAAAGGAGGCACCCATGTCCCGCTTAGGCTTCTTCGCTTCGGCCGGCGCGGCCTTGGCCCTCGCAGCCAATCTGGCATTTACAGCGCCAGCCGCCGCCCATGATTCAGGCCATGATGCGGCCCGCGCCGTAGCCGGGCTGCTTGCCCTGGGCATCATCGCCAAAAGCCTGGATGACCGCAAACACCGCCATCACGGCTATAATCACAGCTATTATCCGCGGACCTACTACAAGCCCTACGGCGGCCGCCACCACGTCAAACGGTACCGCCACCACTACCGGGGCATTCACCGTCACCGGTCACGTCACGGCGGCTATTACCGGCATAGCCACTGACGCCCGGCCATTGCACGGACCTGTTGAGCAGAAACCCGCCCGCGGGCCTTTCCCGGCCGGGCGGCTGGCCTAAGCCCGGAACATGTGCGCCACAAGCACACAGCGCCGCGCGTCAGCGCGGCGCCGGGCCCAAGGCTGCCAGGGGGAGCCGGCGCAGCCGGGACTCCCGCAGGCGCGGGAGGGCGTGAACGCCCCGGATCACTCCTCCCGTTCGGCCTCCAGCTCCACTGCAACCTCCACCGCAAATCCCAGCGAGCTTTCGTCCGGCAGGCTCTTGCCGATCCCGAAATCCAGCCGGTTCAGGGTCAGCCCGCCGGTCATTTTCGCAGTGGTCCCGTCCAGCGCCAGGTCAAAGGGCAGGGTCACCGGCACCGTCTGGCCCTTGATGGTCAGCGTGCCGTCAGCCTCATAACCGTCTGCCAGCTTTTCGATCTCCGCCTTGAACAGGGCGGTGGGGAAATTGGCGCTGTCGAAATAATCCGCCCCCATTGCCTGCTGTGTCACCGTTCCCAGTTTCAGCGAGGGAATGGCGATCGTCACCTCCACATCCCCGGCCGGGCCAGGTGCCGCGGGCTCCTCGAAATTGATCACTGCATCCCATTCGCCGAAGCTGCCGGAGACCGCGCTGCCCATCTGGGTGACGGAAATCCCCACTGTGCCCGATTGCACCGTCCAGCTGCCGGCCCCGCCGCCGCCCGGCTTTGCGGCCACAACCGGCGTTGCGGAGCCGGCAGTTTGCTTGCCGCCGAAGACGCCGATTGCAGCCCCGCCGCTCAGCGCGCCGGCCCAGACCAGCAGCGCCGCCAGCAGCGGCAGCAGGCTGTGGCTCTGCGCCGGCGGCTGCGGCGCGCCGGAACGGCCCGGCAGCATCCGCCGCAGGGTGGAGTCGCGGTCGATCACGTGATGCTTGAGCGCGCCGGCAATATGCAGCCCCAGCGCCCCCGCCAGGGTCCAGACCAGAACCCAGTGCAGCCCCGCCGACATTTCCGCCACGGCCTCGGATTGCGGCACAAACGGCAGGGTCTGCCCGAACGGCCACCAGATCGGCGCAAAACCGGTGGTGGCGGCATGGTGGACCCAGCCGCTCAGCGGCACCGCCACCAGCGAGCCGTACAGCAGCCAATGCACCATCTCCGCCGCCAGCGCCTCTGCCTTGCGGTCCGGGTGCAGCAGCCCCGGCTTGGGCTGGCTCAGCGCCCACAGGATGCGCAGCAGCGCGGTAAAGAACACGGTGACCCCGATGGTCTTGTGCAGCGAGAACAGCAGCGTGGCCCGCTCGATCACCGCCTGGCTGCCGTCAAACGCCGGGCTCTGGATCTCATGCGCCAGCTCATTGGCGAGATAGCCCAGCGGAAAGGCAGAGAAGATCAGCAGCGCGGTCAGCCAGTGGAAGGTCTTGGCAACGCTGCCATAGCTTTGAAAGGTGTTTTGGCCGGGCATGGGACTACGGGTCCTTTTCAAGTCGTGTGCTGCACTCAAGGTAGCAACACCGCCGCCCTGCGCAATATTCGCACGCCCTTCATCCGCGCACAGCTGCGGTGCGCAGGCTGCAGCTTTGCTTGTGCGTTGCGTCAAGGGCCGTTACATCAGGCCAAACGCTAAAACAGACGAGGTCTTCAATGACGATCGCATTCGTGTTCCCCGGCCAGGGCGCCCAAACCATCGGGATGGGCAAGGCGCTGGCAGATGCCTATCCGGCGGCCAGGGCCGTCTTTGACGAGGTTGATGAAGCGCTGGGGGAAAGCCTGAGCCAGCTGATCTGGGAGGGCGATATCGAAACCCTGACCCTGACCCAGAACGCGCAGCCCGCGCTGATGGCCACCTCGATGGCCGCCCTGCGGGCGCTGGAGGCCGAAGGCGTTACGATTGAAAAGGCCGCCTTTGTGGCCGGCCACTCGCTGGGCGAATACTCGGCACTTGCGGCGGCCGGGGCGATCTCGGTCACCGACACCGCCCGCCTGCTGCGCACCCGCGGCCTTGCGATGCAAAGCGCCGTGCCGGTGGGCGAGGGCGCCATGGCCGCGATCCTGGGCCTCGACCTCGACGCCGTGCGCGCAGTGGCTGAGGAAGCCGCGCAAGGCGAAGTCTGCCAGGCCGCCAACGACAACGACCCCACCCAGGTGGTGGTCTCCGGCGCCAAGGCAGCGGTGGAACGCGCCGCTGTGATCGCCAAGGAAAAGGGCGCCAAGCGCGCCGTGATGCTGCCGGTGTCCGCCCCCTTCCACTGCGCCCTGATGCAGCCCGCCGCCGACGCCATGGCCGAGGCGCTGGCCGGTGTTGAGATTAAATCCCCCGCGGTGCCGCTGATCGCCAATGTGCGCGCCGATGCGGTGACCAGCCCGGACGAAATCCGCCAGCTTCTGGTCGAGCAGGTGACCGGCTCTGTGCGCTGGCGCGAAAGCGTGCAGGCGATGGCGGCCAAGGGTGTCAGCGAATTCTGGGAGATCGGCGCGGGCAAGGCGCTGTCGGGCATGATCCGCAAGATCGACCGCGCGCTGGCCTGCCGCCAGGTCGGCACCCCCGAGGACGCCAAGGCGGCCGCCGAAGCATAAAGAGATTTTCCGGCGCCAGCCCCGCGCGGCCCGGAACCGCAACTGAAGGAAACGACATGTTTGATCTGACTGGCAAGAATGCCCTCGTCACCGGCGCCTCCGGCGGCATCGGCGGCGACATCGCCCGCGCGCTGCACGCGGCAGGCGCCACCGTCGCCCTGTCCGGCACCCGCGAAGAGCCGCTCAAGGCGCTGGCCGAAGAGCTGGGCGAGCGCGCCCATGTGCTGCCCTGCAACCTCTCCGACGCCGAAGCGGTCGAGGCGCTGCCGAAACAGGCGGCAGAGGCGATGGGCTCCGTCGACATCCTGGTCAACAATGCAGGCATCACCCGCGACAACCTGTTCATGCGCATGAAGGACGAGGAATGGGACAGCGTGCTGAACGTGAACCTCACTTCCACCATGCGGCTGTGCCGCGGCGTGCTGCGCGGCATGATGAAGGCGCGCTGGGGCCGCATCATCAATATCTCTTCCGTCGTGGGCGCCACCGGCAACCCGGGCCAGGGCAACTATGCCGCTTCCAAGGCCGGCATGATCGGCATGTCCAAGTCGCTGGCCTATGAAGTCGCCAACCGCGGCATCACCGTCAACGCAGTCGCGCCGGGCTTCATCGCCACCGCGATGACCGACAAGCTGAACGACAGCCAGAAAGACGCGATTCTGAGCCAGATCCCGGCGGGCCGCATGGGGGATTCGAACGAAATCGCCTCTGCCGTTCTCTATCTGGCCAGCCAGGAAGCGGGCTATGTCACCGGCACAACCCTGCATGTGAATGGCGGCATGGCGATGATCTGAGCCCAGTGCCAGCCTCTGAATTGCCAAGCCCCGCAGCCTGTCTGCGGGGCTTTTTTACGCCATATCTCGCCAAGCCCGCCGCGCAGCCAGTCCTGCCGTTGCCGTCAAGCGGTTGAAAAACGGCGGAATTGCCAAAAAAGTCCGTTAACACTCTTGCAACCACTTGATTGCGGGGCCATCTGCACGGCTTCATACCCGCACGATACCGGCTGCCGCGGGATTCGTTACCAAGCGAAACCGTTTGCCTTGGCCGCGGTCTATGCTATAGGCGGCCCATATCCGCAGGTATTTCCTAAGGGAAACGCCGCACTGTCCCCGTCCCGCGGGGATAACACCGCCCGCTCCGGGCAATAACCACGCCGCCCGCACGGGCAAGGGCAGAACCGGGCAGAGTGCCCTGAAATACGAGGAAGAGACATGAGCGACGTCGCAGATCGCGTTAAGAAGATCGTTGTTGAGCACCTGGGTGTTGAAGAGGACAAAGTCACTGAAAACGCCTCCTTCATCGACGATCTGGGCGCAGACAGCCTGGACACCGTGGAACTGGTGATGGCGTTTGAAGAAGAGTTCGGCATCGAGATCCCGGACGACGCAGCCGAAACCATCCAGACCTTCGGCGACGCGGTCAAGTTCATCTCCGAAGCGTCCTAAGCCACGCTTCCGGATGACCGGAATAAACGGCGCTCTCCCGTGCGGAGGGCGCCGTTTTCTTTTTGCGTATCCGGTGCCGGCCGGGGGGGTCCGAATCTGCTCCTGCGGCAATCTGGCCCCTTGCTTGTTTGCGCTACCAGGCGGCCGGGCGCGCGTGCCGCAATTGTTCCACAAATGGTCAGGATACGGCGTATCGGAGGGTATTATCCGTGCTAATATTTCCGTGACAGGCAGAACACAGAGGAGACTGGCACTATGATGATTTACCCCACGATGGAGATTCAGAACGGCCGCTGCGTGACCCTCGAAAAAGGCCGCCTCGACGAGCCGCAGATCTGGCACGTGGACCCGGTGGAAACCGCCAAAGGCTTTGCTGCCGCAGGGGCGGAATGGATGCACCTGACCGACTTCAGCGCCATTGAAGGCGATTACAGCAACGAAGAGCTGGTGACCGACATCATCCGCGGCGCCGGCATTCCGGTGCAGCTGGGCGGCGGCATCCGCTCGCGCGAGCAGGTTGAGCACTGGATCGACAAGGGGGCAGGGCGCATCGTGATCGGCACCCTGGCTGCCCGCGACCCGCATCTGGTGCGCGAACTGGCCGAACACCATCCGGACCAGATCGTGCTGGCAGTTGATATCTGGCAGGGCCAGGTGATGACCGACGGCTGGCGCAAGTCCGGCGCCTTCACCCCCGAAGCCTATCTGGAGGCCTTTGAGGGCGCGCCGTTTGCCGGCATCATCATCACCGACATCGACTCCGACGTCGCCGATACCGAGGCGCAGATGGGGCTGATGTCGCATCTGGCGTCCACGGTGAAGCTGCCGGTGATTGCCAACGGCGTGGTGCGCAATGCCGATGATATTTCACGGCTGAAGTACATTCAGAACATCTCCGGCGCGATGGTGGGCCGGGCGCTGTTCCGCAAAACGCTGTCGGTTGAGGATGCGCTGGCGGTTGCCCAGCCGGAACCGGAACCGGTGGCGGAATTCCAGTAACCCCAAAGGCCCCGGCCTGCTGTCTGCGGAGCGCCCGCAGGCAGCGCCCGGCCGGGCGTGCGTGGATCAGGCAGTGCTGACCGCAGCGTCCGGCTCAACAGTCTGCGCTGCATTCCGCTTGAGAAGCGTTTTCAGCTGCCCCCGGGACAGCCGCCTGGCGAACTTTATCCCGACATAGTCGTGGTCTTGCCGAAGGGCCTGAGCCTCTACCGGCGGCAGGCCGGTCACGCCGGCCGTCACATCTCCCGCGATGGCTGGCACGGTCTGGCCGTCCTCCAGACCCACCCGGACCTTGGCGCCCAGCCGGCTGATGTCCACAATCCGCGCCTCGAACCGGTAATCGCCGCATTTCAGGATGCAGGGCAGCGCGCAGGGATGGCGGCGGGACAGCCGCAGGCGCCGCCGGGCCAGGCGTTGCAGCACAAACGCAGCCGCAGCACCAAGAATAAGGGTCAGCAAAGAGCCGGCGATGACCGTCTCCTGCGGCAGCCGCTTCAGCTTGCCCAGGCCGCTCAGCGCGGCGCCGGCGGTGCCCTGCGGCGGGACATAGTTGCAGGGCAGGGGCACAATGCGCGCAGCATAAATCTGCAACAGCGCTTCAGTGCCCCGGCGTTGTGCATTTGCCGCGGCCTTTCTGCGACCGTGCCTGCGTTGGATTTCCAGCAGGCTTTTGTAGCGGGTGATCAAATCCAGCGTGGACCGCTCATAGCTCTGCATCCCGGCCCGGCGCAGCCGGATGCGCAGGTCCACCTGGGGATGGTCAACCAGCCAGTTGCGCAATCTGCGGGCTTCGCCGGTATCATTCCCGGTTTTCAGCATCTCGTGAAACTGGCGCATCTGATGCTGCATCATCACAAGATCCGACAGCAGCATGCAGGTCGCGCGGGAGGCGGAGGGCGCAGCGGCCGCCGCTGTGCCGCCCAGGGCAAGGATCAGGGCTGCGGCGGCTGAAAAAATGATGGGCTTGGCGGGCATCCGGGCGACTCGAGAAACTGTGTAGCGATCCCCTCCGGGTATATCTTGCCCGTCTTAATGCACGGCAAGCGGACGCAGCAAACTTCCGTTAAATCTTATCCGCGGCCGTCCGGTCAGGCAGGTTCGCCCAGTCAGGAAACCGGGCGGTCCTGCTGCTGCAGGGGCGCCCGTTTTCGTCATGGAATGCTGCACAGGCGGCAGACGGCGGGCATTGCGCCGCGGGGGCCGGGCTGCGGCTGCTAGATCCCCAGTCCGGGCGGCATCCGCGCTGCCCGCGGCGGGCCGTCCTCATCTTCCAGCGGGAAGGCTTCCAGCAGGCGATGCAGCTGCAGGAAGTTGAAATCCCTGGAGAACTTGACACCGAAATAGTCAGCCGTCTGCCACCGCACGCTGGCATCCAGGGTATAGCCGCCGAAACTGAGGGTCACCCGGGACGCAATTTCGCACGGGGCATCGGGGCGCACCTTGGCGCCGGCCCGGCTCAGGTCGACCAGGTGGGCCGGCACCGTCCGGCCGCCGGCCTGCAGCACGCATGGCACCGAGCAGGGATAGCGTTTGGTGCGGCGGATCTTGCGGATGCCGATCCGGTCGAGGAAATACAGCACGCTGCCGCCCAGCACCAGAAAGGACACCCAGGCGATGGCGGCATTGATGATCTGCTGGCGCTGGCGCGCGTCCGCGGCATTGATCGCAACCAGCTTGCTGCCGTCGCCGTCGTCCTTGACCTGGTCGCAGGGCAGGGCCTCGACCCGGATGCCGAATTCCGTGGCCAGATCCTGGATGCCCATGTGCCGGGCGCTTTCCAGCGCCGCGGCGCGGCCCTGGCTGTCGAGAATCTGCAGCACCATCGTTTGCTTTTTCAGCAGCTCCATCGTGCCGGGCTCAACGGATTGAATCCCCACCGCACGCATGCGCTGCCGCAGCGGCGCAGGCGGATTCGCGCTGATCCAGCTGCGCAGATGCTGCACGCTGTACGCCGCCTTGCCGGTGCTGAGATAGGAGAGAAACCCCTTGGTTGCCCGGTGCAGATCCGACAGGTCGCGGTGGACGGCACAGCCGGCGTTTGCAGGCCCGGGGGACAGGCCGATCACCAGCAGGGTTGCAGCTATGGAGAGCCATTGGCGCATGGCGGGGTCGTTCCTCAAATCCTTCGAGAACAGCAGAATGCCGCAAAGAAGCGAATGGGCGGTTAACGCGGCGGCCGCGGCGTGCGAAAACCTTGCGGCGGCAGCAGCCATGGCGCCCTCCGCCGCGCGGCACAGCGGCAAAACGCGTAAATGCGGAGAAAGAAGAAAGACCGCTTTTCAGCCGCTGAGCCAGGGCCGGTCCGCTTTGGATCAGGAACGGCAGCAAGCGCAGCAAAAAAAACGCGGGCTGGAGACAAAAGGCCCAGAGCTCCAGCCCGCTTTGGCAATCCTGGAGGACGGACGCCGAGTTTCGCGTTTTGATAGCTTCAACCTAAACCTGAGTGGTTAACCAAAGGTTCCCGCAATCTAAAATTGTTGTGATAACCGGTTTTCCGCCGCGTCACGGCTGCTGCCAGCCCGCTCTTGCACCTGCCGGCCATTCCAAGCTATTTGGACGGACGGATTGCCGAGGCAAAGGAGAGCAAGGAATGCGTCGAGTAGTTGTCACCGGACTGGGCCTGGTTACCCCTCTGGCCAGCGGAGTCGAGGAAAGCTGGACCCGGTTGCTGGACGGCCAGTCGGGCGCGGGCCCCATCACTCAGTTTGACGCCGAAGCAAGCGGCGTGACCACGACCTATGCCTGCGAGGTTCCGCGCGGCGATGGCAGCGGCGGCACGTTCAACCCGGACGACTGGGTTGCCAAGAAAGACCAGAAGAAAATTGACGACTTCATCCTCTACGGCATCGCTGCCGCGGACATGGCTGTGCGCGACGCCGGCTGGACGCCCGAGGATGAGGAAAGCCGCCTGCGCACCGGCGTGATGATCGGCTCCGGCATCGGTGGCCTGTCGTCGATCGCCGACACTGCCGTGATGATCAAGGAAAAAGGCCCCCGCCGGGTGTCGCCGTTCTTTATCCCCGGCGCACTGATCAACCTGATCTCCGGCCAGGTCTCGATCCGTTTCGGCTTCAAAGGCCCGAACCACTCCGTCGTGACCGCCTGTTCGACCGGCGCCCACGCCATCGGCGACGCGGCCCGCCTGATCAAATCCGGCGACGCCGACGTGATGATCGCGGGCGGCGCCGAGGCGGCGATCTGCGAGATCGGCATCGCGGGCTTTAACGCGTGCAAGGCGCTGTCGACTAAATACGCGGACGACCCCAAGAAAGCCTCGCGCCCCTATGACGCCGACCGTGACGGCTTTGTCATGGGCGAGGGCGCCGGCATCGTGGTGCTGGAAGACTACGAGCACGCCAAGGCCCGCGGCGCCAAGATCTATGCCGAGGTGCTGGGCTATGGCCTGTCGGGCGACGCCTATCACATCACCGCCCCCTCCGAGGACGGCGAAGGCGGCGAGCGTTCGATGCGCGCAGCCCTGAAGAACGCGGGCCTGGAGCCGTCGGCGGTTGACTATATCAACGCGCACGGCACCTCGACCATGGCCGACACCATCGAACTGGGCGCGGTGGAACGTCTGCTGGGCAACCACGCCGCCAATGTCACCATGTCCTCGACCAAATCCGCCACCGGCCACCTGCTGGGCGCGGCCGGCGCGATCGAGGCGATCTTCTCGATCCTGGCGATCCGCGACCAGGTGGCGCCGCCGACCATCAACCTCGACACCCCCGCGGTTGAAACCCCGGTCGACCTGGCCCCCAACGCCAAGCGCGAGCGTGAAATCAGCGTGGCGCTGTCGAACTCCTTCGGCTTTGGCGGCACCAACGCGTCGGTGATCTTCGGGAAACCTGACTGATGTGGCGCAGCCTCGCCTCAAACATGCTGACTGTCCTGATCGCCGCCCTGTTCCTGCTGGGCGGCATCATCCTGTGGGGGCAGTCGCAGTATACGGCTGACGGCCCGCTGGACACCGCCATCTGCCTGCGGGTGGAGCGCGGCTCCAACATGGCGCGCGTCAGCCGCGACCTGGAAGAGCAGGGCGCAGTCACCTCCGGCACCATCTTCCGCCTTGGCGCCAAATACAGCGAGAAGACCGGCCAGCTGAAGGCCGGCAGCTTCCTGGTGGAGCCGGGCGCCTCGATGGAGCGGATCGTCGACGAGATCACCCATTCCGGCGCCTCCACCTGCGGCACCGAAATCGTCTACCGCATCGGCGTGACCCGCACCCAGGCCGAGGTGCGCGAGCTGGATCCGGCAACGAACAAGTTCGCGGAAAAGGCGGAATTCATCCTTGGCGTGGACGAGGTGCCGGCTGAATACACCGAGACCCGCCAGGACGCCGACACCCGCTACCGCATCGCGCTGGCCGAAGGCGTGACCAGCTGGCAGGTGGTCGAGGCGCTGAAGGCGATGGACGTGCTGGACGGCGACCCCGGCGAACGCCCGGCAGAGGGCCTGCTGGCGCCTGACAGCTATGAGGTCACCCCCGGCACCCAACGCGCCGCCGTGCTGGCTGAGATGCAGGAGCGCCAGATGCTGCGCATCAACGCCGCCTGGGAAAGCCGCGCAGACGACGCTGCCGTCAAGACGCCTGAGGAGATGCTGATCCTGGCCTCGATCATCGAGAAGGAAACCGGCGTCGCCTCCGAGCGCGGTGTGGTGGCCTCGGTCTTCACCAACCGCCTGAACCGCGGCATGCGCCTGCAGACGGACCCGACGGTGATCTATGGCGTCACCAAGGGTGAGGGCATCCTGGGCCGAGGCCTGCGCCAAAGCGAACTGCGCAAGGCCACCCCCTGGAACACCTATGTGATCGAGGGCCTGCCGCCCACGCCCATCGCCAATCCCGGCATGGCCAGCCTGGAGGCCGCAGTGAACCCGGAGAGCACGGATTACGTGTTCTTCGTCGCCGACGGCACCGGCGGCCACGCCTTTGCCGAGACGCTGGACGAGCACAACAGGAACGTCGCCAAATGGCGCGAGATCGAAGCCCAGCAGAAGCAGAGCAACTGAGGCTGCGAGGGCAGGGCAGAAACAGAAAAGGGCGCCGGGTGGCGCCCTTTTTCATGGCCTGACACGACAGCAGGCAGCCACACCACTTTTCAGTAAACACGTTTTTCAGGTGTTTGCGGTTGCGTCCTGCGCGCCGCCGCCCTACATCCCGTAGCGGATGAATGGAGATTTTATGTCCCGGTAAGGAGGGGAGGCAGCAAGCCTCCCAGTGCAATACCTCTCATTGAATACCACCACCACGGCAGCGTGGCGGTGAATGAAGGGTTGCAGCGTTTCCTTACTTTTTTGCCGGGCGATGCCCGCATTCCAGACATGAAAGCCTACCCCAATGGTACGGGACTATTCCCAATTTCTTCCGCTCAGTCACCGTGACGGCGGTTCAAGCAGCCGTGTAACGCCTCTTCAGGCTCTCGGCTGGCAACCGTTCTTTTCCCAGCAAATCGGCATAGAAGACTTCAACGCCACACCGCCCGTCCGCGTCGTCCAGGTGCATCGCAATGCGCTGCACGTCCTCGGCGACAGCATCGACACCACCCTTCCGCCCCGGCAGGATGTGACTGTCGGCGACTGGCTGCTGCTGGATCGCACCCGGCCGCACTCCAGCCGGGTGCTTAACAGAAGCAGCCTGATCAAGCGGCGTGCGCCCGGCACCGGCCGGGACGAGCAGCTGATCGCCGCAAACATCGACACGGCCTTTATCGTTTCGTCCTGCAACCAGGATTTCAACGTGCCGCGGTTCGAACGGTATATCGCCCTGGCCTTCGAGGCGCGGATCACGCCGGTGATCGTCTTGACCAAGGCGGACCAGGTTGCGGACCCGCAAACCTACCTTGATGCGGCCCGCACGATCTCGGACACGGTTGAAGCCGTCGCGCTGGACGCGCGCGGCGATGAGCCTCAAAGCGTGCTCGCAGCCTGGTGCAAGCCAGGTAAAACAGTTGCGTTTCTGGGGTCCTCAGGCGTCGGGAAATCCACCCTCGCCAATGCTCTCTTGAACAGCCAAACGATAGACACGCAGGAAATCCGTGAAGACGACTCCAAGGGCCGGCACACCACGACGCGCCGCGAGCTTCATTCCATGCCAAACGGCTGCATGATCCTGGATACTCCAGGCATGCGGGAATTGCAGCTGACGGATGCCGAAGCCGGAATTGACGACGTTTTCGCCGATATACAGCAGTTGTCGCTTGGATGCCGGTTCAAGGATTGCAAGCACGATACGGAACCGGGCTGCGCAGTCGCGCAAGCCATCGAACAGGGCGCAATCGACGCCTCCCGGCTTGCCCGGTGGCGCAAGCTCAAGGCGGAAAACGCCTTCAATTCAGCCAGCCTTGCCGAACGCAGGTCCAGGGACAAGGCTTTTGGAAAGATGGTGCGCGGCGTTAAGAAACTGAAAGAGAGCCGGAGGTGAACCGATGAGCATGTCAAAAACCGGCCAGGTCGTCTGGCACGATCTGTTCACGTCAGACACGGACCGCGCAATGGCGTTTTACAAGTGCGTCGCGGGGTGGAGCTATGTGATTGAGCACTCCACGGACTTCGCGTGGGGCGGTGGCGCGAAGAACTTCATTCTCGCCCTTTCCGGCGATGAGGCCGGGGCCGGTATTGTACCGGCGCCGCGCGGAGTGGCAGAGGGCTGGCTCACCTACGTCGAAGTCCCCGATGTGGACGCCGCGCTGCACCAGGCGGAGTTGCATGGCGGCAGTGTCGTCAGGCACCCCTTCGAAGTTCCAGGCGTCGGGCGCAACGCGGTTATCCGTGACCCGCTGGGCGCGCTGATCGGGGTCTCGCTGTCGCGCCACAGCTTTCCTGTGCCGCGCCGGCAGTTCGGACCTGAAGTCTACCTGTCGGACACTGGCGCCTTTCCCGATGCATTTTACAGGGAGGTTTTGGGGTGGCAGGCTGCTGAGCCCCGGACACTGGGGCAGGGCGGCCTTGCCATCTCCGGCCCTTCTGGCGGCCTGACCGCGGTCCTGCAACAGCCGGAATGGGGGACAGGCGTGCAAGCTATCTGGGTGCCAAGCATCCGGATCGCCGCGCTGGAGGAGGCGCAAAGCGCTGCAGAGGCCAATGGGGCGTGCCTCTTGAACCGCGGCTCAGTTGAGAATGGTGCGGCGCACAGCGTCGCCCTGCGCGATCCCGGCGGTGCGCTGGCCATGCTGAGCGACATGCCGGCCAGCCCGTCCAGGTGACCTGCGGGCGGGGCGTTGCGGACCCACCGTTCGCACCCCTTCCCATAACCCTTGACTTTTCCAGTACAATCGCGTATAGGTTGTAAGGCAGCTGGAAGAAACATGGACGGCCCCGGACCCCTCCACCGGTGGCCGTCCTGTCTTTCTCTCGTGCGGACAATAACGCATGAGGCAGAGCAACCCATGACAGATAACACACACGATCAGGACGGCGCCGCCGTGCTGCAGCGGCAGGTGCATTTCACCGCCGATCTCCTGCGCTCGCTGCAGGAGAGCATTCACCGTCTGAGAAACGAGGCGGAGGAGCTCCGGGAGCAGCTCGAAACCACCGGCGGCGACGAAGCCACCGGCGCCAAGGGACAGATCAGCAAGCTTGAAGGGCTGATCCGGGACTGCCAGAAAGTGGAGAAAGTCATTGCAGAACAAAGCACCGAATTCGCCCGTATGCTCAAATCCGAGCACGAACTCGATCTCGGCGCGGCGCGCGCAGCTGTCGAATGCGGACTTTCTCGCCTGCGTGCCGCCCTCGCTCCTGAGCTTCTTCTTGGATGAGCTGGACCGCAAATCGCTCTGCGCGCTGCCGCATCTGTTCCACATCTGGGCGCTGGATCACCAGCGCCCGCCGGATGGCGGCTGGCGCGCCTGGGTGATCCTGGGCGGCCGCGGCGCGGGCAAGACGCGGGCAGGGGCCGAATGGGTCCGCTCGCTGGCCGAAGGGGCCCGCCCGCACGACCCCGGCACCGCCCGCCGCATCGCGCTGGTGGCGGAAACCTATGACCAGGTGCGCGACGTGATGATCCACGGCGACAGTGGCATCCTGGCCTGTTCGCCCCCCGACCGCCGCCCCAAGTGGAAAGCGTCGGAGCGCAAGCTGATCTGGCCCAATGGCGCCGAGGCGCAGGCGTTCTCCGCCCACGATCCCGAGGCATTGCGCGGCCCCCAGTTCGACGCCGCCTGGGCGGATGAGCTGGCAAAGTGGCGAAAGGGACAGGAGAGCTGGGACATGCTGCAATTTGCCCTGCGCCTGGGCCAGGACCCGCGCGTCTGCGTCACCACCACGCCCCGCAACGCGCCCGTGCTGAAACGCCTCCTGGCCTCGCCCAGCACCGTCACCACCCACGCCCCGACTGAGGCCAACCGCGCCAACCTCGCGCCCTCATTCCTAACGGAGGTGCGCGCACGTTACGCCGGCACCCGGCTGGGCAGGCAGGAGCTGGACGGGGTGATGCTGTCGGACATCCAGGGCGCGCTCTGGACCACCGCGGCACTGGTGGAAGCCCAGGTGGCAGAACCGCCACCCTTGGACCGGGTGGTGGTGGCCGTCGACCCGGCGGTGAGTGCCGGCAAGGACTCGGATGCCTGCGGCATCGTGGTGGCGGGCGCGATCACCCACGGCCCGCCGCAGGACTGGCAGGCCTATGTGCTGGCGGATTGCACCGTCCAGGGTTACGGACCGCTCGCCTGGGCGCAGGCGGTGATCGCCGCCCGCGACAGGTTTGGTGCCGAAAGGGTGGTGGCAGAGGTCAACCAGGGCGGCGCCCTGGTGGAGACCGTGCTGCGCCAGGCCGACCCGCTGGTGCCGTTCCGCGCCCTGCACGCGAAGAAGGGCAAATCCGCCCGAGCCGAACCGGTGGCAGCACTCTACGAACAGGGCCGGGTGTTTCACCTGCCGGGGCTTGGAGATCTGGAAGACCAGATGTGCCAGATGACCCCGCAGGGCTACTGCGGCAGCGGCTCGCCCGACCGGGTCGATGCGCTGGTCTGGGCCCTGCATGAGCTGATCATCCAGCCCGCTGCCAACCTGCGCAGGCCGCAGGTGCGGGTCTTATAGCCCCATCCCAAAGCTGACCGCCCGGCCGCCAGGCCGGGCAGCGCCCGTCCCGCCCCCCACGGGGCGGGCGCTTCGCTTCCTCCTCGTCGGGACGGGCGCCGCCCTAAGCACTTCGCAACACCGGGTAAAACTCATCAAAAGTGAATAATCACAGTGCCTTGCGGGTGGGTGTTGCGCCCCCGCCGTACGCACCGCTTCCCAGATCTTCAGCCCTTTCTGCCACTAATGATCCTCAGCAAAGGCGCACCAGCCCCACAGGGCCAGCAGCGCCGGATAGGAACAACCTGAGGAGCGGACCATGGTCTTTGACCTGCTGCGGCGCAAAACGCCGGACCCCCGGAAACCGGACCCCAAAAACCCGGGCCTGGAACAGAAGGCCAGCCAGACCGCCCGCGTGGTCTCCTGGCACGGCGCCGGCCGCATCGCCTGGAGCCCGCGCGACACCGTCTCTCTGACCCGCAGCGGCTTTGCCGGCAATCCGGTCACCCACCGGGTGATCCGCCTGATCGCAGAGGCCGCCGCCGCCGTGCCGCTGGTGCTGCAAGACAGCCGCCAGCGCTTTGACACCCACCCCTGGCTGGCGCTGCTGGCCCGTCCCAACCCGGCCCAGACCCAGGCTGAGATGCTGGAGGCGCTCTACGGCCACCTTCTGCTCTCTGGCAACGCCTATATCGAAATGGTCGCGACAGAGGACGCCAGCCCCGCAGAACTGCATGTGCTGCGCTCCGACCGGATGAACGTGGTGCCCGGCCCGGACGGCTGGCCCGCAGGCTTTGATTACGTGGTGGGCGGGCGCAAACACCGCTTCGCACACGAGCCGGGCAAATCCCCGGTCTGCCATATCAAGAGCTTCCACCCGCAGGATGACCACTATGGCCTCTCAGCCCTGCAATCGGCGGCGATGGCGATTGACGTCCACAACGCCGCCTCCCGCTGGTCCAAGGCGCTCTTGGATAATGCGGCCCGACCCTCTGGCGCGCTGGTCTGGACCGGCTCCGACGGTCAGGGCCAAATGTCCGACGATCAATTCCGCCATCTAAGCGAAGAAATTCAAACAAATTTCCAGGGTGCCCAGAATGCCGGCCGCCCGATGGTGCTGGAGGGCGGACTGGACTGGAAGCCGATGGGCTTCTCGCCTTCTGACATGGAATTCCAAAAGACCAAGGACACCGCCGCCCGCGAAATCGCGCTGGCCTTCGGGGTGCCGCCGATGCTCCTTGGCATCCCCGGCGATGCTACCTACGCCAACTATCAGGAGGCTCACCGCGCCTTCTACCGGCTGACCGTGCTGCCCCTGGTGTCCAAGGTCACCGCCGCGCTGTCCGGCTGGCTGGCCGCCTGGACCGGCGAAGAGCTGTGCCTGAAGCCCGACCTCGACCAACTGCCCGCCTTGGCGGCCGAGCGCGAGGCGCAGTGGCGGCGCATCATTTCCGCAGATTTCCTCACACCCGCGGAAAAGCGGCAGCTGCTGGGGCTGCCCGCAGAAACCCCGCCCCCATGCCGCACTGAGGGCGGGCAGATGGAGGGCGGACAGGATGACTGAGCACCCGATGCACGCATTTGATTGTTCCCCGGGATTGCGCCTGTCCGCCCATGAGCGGGTGGCCCAGATCCAGCACGACGCCGTGAACCGCCGCCTTGACCGGATCGAACAGATGATGGAGCGGCTGGAAAAACGCCTCTGGCTCACCGTCTACGGCGTCGCGGCGGTGATCCTGGCGCAGGCCTTCCAATCCTTCCTGACGGTGCAATTTCCGTAACTCCAACGACTTGCGAGGCAAAGACGATGCAGGGAACACCCCAGCTGGAACATAAATTCGCACGCTTCGGCGAGGATCTCTCGCTGAAGGACGCTACCGAAATCGAGGGCTACGCCAGCCTGTTCGGCCAGACCGACCAGGGCGGCGATGTGGTGCAGCGCGGCGCCTATGCGGCCTCGCTCAAGGCGCTCCGCGATCAGGGCCGAACGGTCAAGATGCTGTGGCAGCACGACCCCGCCCAGCCCATCGGCGTCTGGGACGAAGTGCGCGAGGATGCCCGCGGCCTGTACGTCAAGGGCCGCATTGTCACTGCCACCCCCAAGGGCGCCGAGGCCGCCGCGCTGATCGAAGCAGGCGCGATTGACGGCCTCTCCATCGGCTACCGCACCCAGAAAGCCACCCGCGCCCAGGACGGCACCCGCCGCCTGACCCAGGTGGAGCTGTGGGAGGTGTCTCTGGTCACCTTCCCGATGCTGCCCGCCGCGCGGGTGGCAGCAAAATCCTCCGCCGATGCGGAAGCACAAGCGCTGCGCGCACTGGCCGACGGCCTGCGCCAGATAACCCGTGACCTCAGAACAGGACAACCAACATGAGCAACCAAGACCTCCCGGCCCAAACCGGGGATGCAGCGCCCCTGGCGCATGAAGTGAAACAGGCCATCTCCGGCTTTCTTCATGAATTCAAGGGGTTTCAGGATGACGTGCAATCAAGGCTGAAACAGGCAGAAGAGCGAGTGACCATGCTGGACCGTAAGACAATCTCTCAGAACCGCCCCCATCTGGCAGCCAGCCAGGACGCGGGCGCGCCGCACCAGAAGGCGTTCAACGCCTACCTGCGCAGCGGCGACGACGACGGCCTGCGCGGCCTGGAACTGGACGGCAAATCCATGTCCACCGCCGTGGGCAGCGACGGCGGCTACCTGGTCGACCCGCAGACCTCCGATACCGTCAAGGCGGTGCTGAACGCCTCCGCCTCGATCCGCGCCGTGGCCTCCGTGGTGCATGTGGAGGCCTCAAGCTATGACGTGCTGATCGACCACAGCGAAATGGGCGCCGGCTGGGCCAATGAAACCGGCCCGGCAGCGGAGACCTCCACCGGCAACATCGACCGCATCTCTATCCCGCTGCATGAACTGAGCGCGCTGCCCAAGGCTTCGCAGCGGCTGCTGGACGACAGCGCCTTTGATATCGAGGGCTGGCTGGCAGGCCGCATCGCCGACAAATTCGCGCGCTCCGAGGCTGACGCCTTCATCAACGGCGACGGCATCGACAAGCCCACCGGCTTCCTCAACTACAACGTCGAGGAAAACGACAGCTGGACCTGGGGCAACATCGGCTACAAGGCCACCGGCGTCGATGGCGAGGTCGGCAACGGCGACGCGATCATCGACCTGGTCTATGCGCTGGGGGCGGAATACCGCGCCAACGCGACTTTCATAATGAACTCCAAGACCGCGGGAATGCTGCGGAAATTGAAGGACGCTGATGGCCGCTTCCTGTGGTCCGACGGCCTGGCCGCGGGTGAGCCTGCGCGCCTGATGGGCTACCCGGTGCTGATCGCTGAGGACATGCCGGACCCGGCTGCCAACAGCTTCCCCATCGCCTTCGGCGACTTCCGCGCCGGCTATACCATTGCCGAACGCCCGGACCTGCGCGTGCTGCGCGACCCCTTCAGCGCCAAACCGCATGTGCTGTTTTACGCGACCAAGCGCGTCGGCGGCGACGTCAGCGACTTTGCCGCAATCAAGCTGATGAAATTCGGCCTGAGCTGACCGCTCAGCGCTGATGGCGGACCGGCAGCCCGGTCCGCCGGCTGGCACGCACCCCGTATTTCCTTGCCGTCTAGCTGCTCCCCCTCCGTCCGAGCGGCAGGGAACGGTGCGTGCCGGCCGAACCTTCAACGGACAGCAGATCAGGGCCGCCAAGGGGGAGGCCCGCAGGAGTGAGATGATGATGCTGAGCGAAGTGACCCCCGTGCCCGAGGCCGCCCTGCCGCTGGCCCCCTTCAAGGCGCACCTGCGTCTGGGCACCGGCTTTGGCGAGGACAGCCTGCAGGACGAGGTGCTGTTTGGCTTCCTGCGCGCCGCCCTGGCCGCGATCGAAGGAAGGACCGGCAAGGCACTGATTACCCGCGGTTTTGAGCTGGAGATCCGCCACTGGCGCGACCGCACCCGGATGGTGCTGCCGATCGCTCCGGTGCAAGCTGTGACAGAGGTGATGATCCGCGACGCCGCAGGGGCTGAAACGGTTCTGAACGCAGCCCTCTACAGCCTCGAACGGGACAGCCAGCGGCCCAGCCTGCGCCCTGCCGGCAGCCTGCTGCCCGCCATCCCCGCCGGCGGCCTGGCACGGATCACCCTGCAGGCTGGCATGGCCGCGGACTGGGGCGGTTTGCCTGCCGATCTGGGCCAGGCGGTGATGCTGCTGGCGGCGCATTACTACGAATACCGGGCCGACACCGGCCTGCACGGCGGCTGCATGCCCTTTGGCGTCACCAGCCTGATCGAACGCTACCGCAGCCTGCGGCTGACCTTGGGAGGCCTGGCATGAAACGCCCCCCGAACCTGACCCGAAAACTGGTGCTGGAAGACCCCCAGCGCATCCCCGACGGCGCCGGCGGTTACACGGAAACCTGGGTGGCGCTTGGCACCCTGTGGGCCGAAGTGAAATCCCTGAGCGGCCGCATGGCAGGCGATAGTGTGTCTTTGCAGAAATACCGCATCACCCTGCGCGCCAGCCCCGATGGTTTTGCATCCCGCCCGCGCCCGGATCAGCGGTTCCGCGCCAGAAACCGTCTCTATCGCATTGATGCGGTTGCGGAAAACGACCCCGACGCCCGCTACCTGACATGCTTCGCGGTTGAGGAGGTGAGCGGATGACCTATGCCATCGCAGGCGGTCTGCAATCCGCCGTCTACACCCATCTCACGGGCGATGCGGGCCTCACCGCGCTGGTCGGCAATGCGATCTACGACGCCATCCCCGCAGGCCCCTTGCCGCAGACCTATGTGGCCTTGGGATCAGAGGAAGTGCTGGACCGATCCGACAAGACCGCAGGCGGGGCGGAGCACCGGTTCTTTGTCACCGTTACCACGGACACCGCCGGTTTCGCCGGCGCCAAGGCCGCTGCCGCGGCGGTCTGCGATGCGCTGGTGGGCGCCCAGGTGCCGCTGCCGCGCGGGCGGCTGACGGGCCTGTGGTTCGACCGCGCCAAGGCGGAGCGGCTGACCACTGGCGGCAGGCAGATCACCCTGCGCTTTCGCGCCCGGGTGGATGACGTTTGAGTTGGCCCGCTAAGGGCAGAGCCCGTCCGCGGGCGGAAACGAAGTGCCCGCCCAGGGGGGCGGACCCTTGGATCTCAGTTGGAGAAACCCCATGACAGTTCAAAACGGCAAGGACCTTTTGGTCAAAGTGGACATGAACGGCGCAGGCCAGTTCGAAACCATCGCGGGCCTGCGCGCCACCCGCATCAGCTTCAACGCCGAAAGCGTCGATGTGACGAGCCTTGAAAGCCAGGGCGGCTGGCGCGAACTGCTGGCAGGCGCCGGCGTCCGCTCCGCCAGCATCTCCGGCTCCGGAATCTTCCGGGACGAGGCAACCGACGAACGCGCCCGTCAGCTGTTCTTTGACGGGCTGACGCCGGAGTTCCAGGTGATCATCCCCGACTTCGGCATCGTGCAGGGGCCGTTTCAGGTGACCGCACTGGAATATGCCGGCAGCCACAATGGCGAGGCGACCTATGAACTCTCGCTCGCCAGCGCCGGACAGCTCAGCTTTGCGGCGGTGTGACCGATGGTGAACCCGAACGCAGGCGAGGCGGAATTGCTCGTGAATGGAACGCCTTATGCGCTGAAGCTGACACTGGGCGCACTGGCGGGGCTGGAGGCCGCGCTGGAGGAAGGCACGCTGGTCGATCTGGTGCAGCGGTTTGAACAGGGCCGGTTTTCCGCCCGCGACGTGCTGGCGCTGCTGGCGGCCGGCCTGCAGGGCGGCGGATATGATCTCAGCCGCGAAGACCTGGCATCTGCCGCCATCACCGGCGGGCCGATGCAGGCGGCGCGGGTGGCGGCGGAACTGCTGGTGCGCAGCTTTGCCGTGCCGGAGAGCAAATGACTGCGCTCGACTGGCCCGCCCTGATGCGCGCCGGGATGGCGGGGCTGAGGCTGCTGCCGCGTGACTTCTGGCAGCTGACCCCGGCGGAGCTGCGGCTGATGCTGGGCGATGCTGCCACGCCGCAGCCCTTGGGCCGCGACCGGCTGGCGGCCTTGATGCAGGCCTTCCCGGACCGGCCTGCGCCGCAGAACAAGGAGACAACAGATGACTGATTCATCCTCAATGGCGGAACTGGAATTGCAGGGCGAGGCTTTGGGCGAAGCACTGGACGGTGCCTCTGGAATGGCCGCAGCCTTTGCAGAAGTGCTGGGGCGGGTCAAGGAGGGGTTCTCTGAAACCGGCCGCGATGCGCAGATCCTGGACCGCAGTCTTTCCAAGGGCTTACGGCGCGCTTTTGAGGGGCTGGCCTTTGACGGCGACAGCCTGTCGGAGGCGATGGACACGCTGGCCCGCAGCATGATCCGCACCACCTACAACGCGGCGATGAAGCCGGTGACCAATCATATCAGCGGGATGATGACCGACGGGCTCACCTCGCTGATCGGCGGCATGCTGCCCTTTGCCGATGGCGCGGCTTTCAGCCAGGGCAAGGTGATGCCGTTTGCCAAGGGCGGGATCGTGACCAGCCCGACAACCTTCCCGATGCGCGGCGCCACCGGGCTGATGGGCGAGGCCGGGCCGGAGGCCGTTCTGCCGCTGACCCGCGGCGCGGACGGCTCGCTGGGCGTGCGCAGCCAAGGCGGCGGCGGGGTGAGCGTGGTGATGAATGTCTCCACCCCGGACGTCAAAGGCTTTGAACGCAGCCGCAGCCAGATCGCCGCGCAGCTGTCGCGCGCGCTGTCCCGCGGCGGGCGCAACCGTTAAGGATGGAAGGTAACCACATGAATTTTCACGAAGTCCGCTTTCCCGCCTCGCTCAGCTTCGGCTCTGTCGGCGGCCCGGAACGGCGCACCGATGTGGTGACGCTGGCCAACGGGTTCGAGGAGAGGAACACCCCCTGGGCGCACTCCCGCCGCCGTTATGACGCCGGGCTGGGCCTGCGCGCGCTGGAGGACATCGAGACGCTCATCGCCTTTTTCGAGGCCCGCCAGGGGCAGCTGTATGGCTTCCGCTGGAAGGACTGGAGCGATTACAAATCCGCCCGGCCCAGCGCCGAACCCGATTTCCGCGACCAGGTGATCGCCACCGGCGATGGCAGCACCGTGACGTTCCAGCTGGCCAAGACCTACCGCTCCGGCGCATTCACGTATCATCGCCCGATTGCCAAACCGGTGGCGGGCACGGTGCGGGTCGGCATCGAACAGGATGAGCTGCGCGAGAGCGTCGATTATGAACTGGACACCGCCACCGGTCTGATCACCCTGGCGCACCCGCCCGAAGCGGGCCTCAGCATCAATGCCGGGTTTGAATTCGACGTGCCGGTGCGGTTCGACACCGCCAGCATCCAGACCAGCGTCGCCTCGTTCCAGGCCGGTGAGGCGCCCGCGGTGCCGGTGGTGGAGGTGCGGGTATGAGCAGTCTTTCCAAGGCGTTGCAGGCGCATCTTCAGTCCGGCATCACCACCGTCTGCCGCGCCTGGGCGCTGGAGCGGAGGGACGGAACGGTGCTGGGCTTCACCGATCACGATTGTGTGCTGCGCTTTGATGGCGTGGATTTTCAGCCCGGCAGTGGCCTCACCGCGCGCGCGGTGCAACAGGCCACCGGCCTGTCTGTCGACAACACAGAGGCGCTGGGGGTGCTGAGCGACGCCGCCGTGCGGGAGGATGACATCGAGGCCGGCCGGTTCGACGGCGCCGGGGTGCGCTGCTGGCTGGTCAACTGGCAGGATGTTTCGATGCGCTGGCTGCAGTTCCGCGGCTCCATCGGTGAGATCCGCCGGGCCGGCGGCGCCTTTGAGGCGGAGCTGCGCGGGCTGAGCGAAGCGCTGAACAGGCCGCAGGGGCGGATTTATCAGAAGCCCTGCACCGCGGTGCTGGGCGATGCCGCTTGCAGATTTGATCTGGACACGCCCGGCTATGCGGCGGAACTGGCCGCCGCGGAGGTGGAGCGCAATGAGGTGTTCCGCTGGGACGCCCTGCAGGGGTTTGAGCCGGACTGGTTCACCGGCGGGCGGCTGACGGTCCTCAGCGGCGCGGCCGAGGGGCTTTGGGCGGCGGTGAAAGCCGACCAGACCTCGGCGGATGGCCGCAGGATCACGCTGTGGGAGCCGGTCCGGGCCGCGGTTCAGCCGGGTGACATGCTGCGGCTGGAGGCGGGCTGCGACAAGCGGATGGAAACCTGCCGGCTGAAATTCAACAACCTGCTGAACTTCCAGGGGTTCCCGGACATTCCGGGCGAGGACTGGGTGATGGCGGTGCCGCGCCAGTCGGGCATGAACACCGGGGGCAGCAGGCGATGAGCCGGGTGGTGCAGGCCGCCCGCGGCTGGATCGGCACGCCTTATGTGCATCAGGCCTCCTGCAAGGGGGCGGGCTGCGATTGCCTGGGCCTGATCCGGGGGCTGTGGCGGGAGCTGTGCGGCGCCGAGCCGGAACTGCCGCCCGCCTATACGATGGACTGGTCAGAGCCGCAGGGGGCTGAGGTGCTTTGGCAGGCGGCGGCGCGGCATCTGGCGGCGAAGACTCTGCGCGATGCCGCTCCGGGTGATGTGATCCTGTTCCGGATGCGGGAGGGATCGGTGGCCAAGCATCTGGGGGTGCAGTCCGCGGTTGGTGAAGATGAGCTGAGGGCTGCGCCTGCCGGGGGGCATGCAGGCGCAACCCGGCGTGCCGCCGGGCGGTACGTTCGTGTTTCAGCCCCCGCCTTCATCCACGCATACGCCGGCCACGGGGTTGTCGAAAGCCCGCTGAGCCCGCCCTGGCAGCGCCGCATCGTGGCGCGGTTTCACTTCCCGAAGGAGCTGATCTGATGGCAACCATTCTTCTCTCGGCCGCAGGCGCGGCGGTTGGCGGCGCAATCGGCGGCACTGTGGCGGGCCTCTCATCCGCGGTGATCGGCCGGGCGGTGGGCGCCACGCTGGGCCGCATGATCGACGACCGCCTGCTGGGCTCAGGCTCCGCCCCGGTGGAAACCGGCAAGGTCGACCGCTTCCGCCTGACCCAGTCCAGCGAGGGCAGCCCCGCCGCGCAGGTCTATGGCCGGATGCGGCTGGGCGGGCAGGTGATCTGGTCCTCGCGGTTTCTGGAAACCTCCACCACCAGCGGCGGCGGCGGCAAGGGCCGTCCCAGCCAGCCGCAGGTCACCAGCTACAGCTATTCCGTGTCGCTGGCGATTGCGCTGTGCGAGGGGGAAATCGCCCATGTCGCCCGCATCTGGGCCGACGGCGAGGAAGTGGCGCCCAAGGATCTGAACATGACCGTTTACCGCGGCACACAGGACCAGCTGCCCGACCCGGTGATGGAGGCGATCGAGGGCGCAGGCGAGGTGCCTGCCTACCGCGGCACAGCCTATGTGGTGTTTGAGAACCTGGAGCTGTCGCGCTTTGGCAACCGGGTGCCGCAGTTTTCCTTTGATGTGCTGCGGCCGGAGCAGCCGGACAGCCGGACATTTGCGCAGGATCTGGGCCAGCTGGTGCAGGGGGTGGCGCTGATGCCCGGCACCGGCGAATACGCGCTGGCCGCCGGGACGGTGCTGTACTCCGGCGGGCCGGGCGATGCTAAGGCCGCCAATGAGCATACGCCCTCGGGGCTGAGCGATCTCAAGACCTCGCTCAACGCGCTGGAGGCGGAGCTGCCGTCCTGCGGCGCGGCCTCGCTGATCGTGTCCTGGTTCGGCGATGACTTGCGCTGCGGCACCTGCACGCTGACACCGAAGGTGGAGCATAAGGAGGCTGAGGGCAGTATGCCCTGGAGCGTCAGCGGGCTGACCCGCGAGAGCGCGGCGCAGGTGCTGACGCAGGAGGGCACGCCGCTTTATGGCGGCACGCCCGCCGATGCCTCGGTGATCCAGGCGATCCGGGAGATGCGAGGCAGGGGCCTGAGGGTGATGTTCTATCCCTTCATTCTGATGGATCAGGCCGAGGGCAACGCATTGCCCGATCCCTGGACCGGTGGCGCCAGCCAGCCGCATCTGCCCTGGCGTGGCAGGATCACACTGTCCGCCGCGCCGGGGCAGCCTGGCTCGCCCGATGGCACCGCGGCGGCGGATGCGGAGGTGGTGGCGTTTTTCGGCACCGTCACCGCGGCGGATTTCACTGTGGGCGACGGCACCGTCGCCTACAGCGGGCCGCAGGAATGGAGCCTCAGCCGGTTTATCCTGCACAACGCTGCGCTCTGTGCGGCGGCGGGCGGGGTGGAGGCGTTCTGCATCAGCTCCGAGATGCGGGCGCTGACGCAGATCCGCGGCGCCAGCGGCTTTCCTGCGGTGGAAGCCCTGCGGGCCTTGGCGGCGGAGGTGCGCCTGCTGCTGGGGGCAGAGACCAAGATCGGCTATGCCGCCGACTGGTCCGAATACTGGGGCTATCAATCGCCGGAGGGCGACCGGTATTTCCACCTTGACCCGCTGTGGGCGGACCCTGAGATCGACTTTATCGGTATCGACAATTACATGCCGCTGAGCGACTGGCGAGAGGGGGAGGATCACCTGGACGCGCGCTCCGGCGTGCCGGCGATCTATGACCTGGATTACCTGCGCAGCAACGTGGAGGGCGGTGAGGGGTTTGACTGGTATTACCACTCGCCCGAGGCCGAAGCGGCGCAGATCCGCACTCCGATCACTGACGGCGCCCATGATGAGCCCTGGATCTGGCGCTACAAGGATATCCGCAGCTGGTGGATGCACGAGCATCACGAGCGGATCGGCGGGGTGCGCCAGGCCGCACCGACCGCCTGGGTGCCGCAGAGCAAACCGGTTTGGTTCACCGAACTGGGCTGCGCTGCCATAGACAAGGGCACCAACCAGCCGAACAAGTTCCTGGACCCGAAAAGCTCAGAATCGAAACTGCCGAAATATTCCAATGGGTTGCGTGACGATCTGATCCAGGTCCATTACTTGCGCGCGATCCTTGGCTATTGGGGCGAGGAAGCCAACAATCCGGTCTCGGACGAATACGGCGATCGCATGCTGGATATGTCCAACGCCTATGTCTGGGCCTGGGACGCGCGGCCGTTTCCGGCTTTCCCCAGCCGGCTGGAGATCTGGAACGACGGCGAGAACTACCTGCGCGGCCATTGGCTGAACGGGCGGGCCGGGCAGCGCACGCTGGCCTCGGTGGTGGCAGAGGTGTGCCGGCGCGCGGGGCTGGAGGCGTTCGATGTCTCGCAGCTTTACGGCGTGGTGCATGGCTATGTGAACCCGGATGTGAGCGATGCGCGCGCGGTGCTGCAGCCCCTGATGCTGCGGCATGGGTTCGATGCGGTGGAGCGCGACGGGACGCTGCAGTTCCGGATGCGCAGCGGCACCGGGGCTGAGGCGCTGGCGCTGGAGCATCTGGCCGAAAGCGAGGAGCTGGAGGGCACGCTGGAGCTGGCCCGCGCCAGCGAGGCGGAACTGGCGGGGCGGGTGCGGCTGCGGTTCACCGAATGGGGCGGCGACCATGCCGCCGGATCGGTGGAGGCGGTCTTGCCCGATGAGGCCACCCATGCCGTCAGCCAGAGTGAGCTGCCGATGGCGCTGACCGGTGCCGAGGCGCGCCAGGTGGCCGGGCGCTGGCTGGCGGAGGCGCGGATCTCGCGCGATACGCTGCGGTTCCAGCTGCCGCCCTCGATGCTGCATCTGGGCGCGGGGGACGTGGTCTCGCTGCCGCTGGAAGGCGGCGATCAGCTCTACCGTATCGACCGGCTGGAACAGGGCGAGGCGCAGCTGGCGGAGGCGGTGCGGATCGAGCCTGGCACCTATGACCTGGCCGCGGTGGCGGAGGAGCTTCCGGGCGTCAATGCCTTTGCAGCACCTGGACCGGTGCTGCCCCTGTTCCTGGACCTGCCCTTGATGCGCGGTGACGAGGTGCCCCATGCGCCGCATCTGGCGCTGACGGCGCAGGCCTGGCCGGGCAGCGTGGCGGTCTACGGCTCCGGGGCGGATGAGAATTACGCGCTGGAGCAGGTGATCGCCGCGCGGCAGGTGGTCGGGGTCACCGAAACGCCGCTGTATGGCGCCGGAGCAGGGCGCTGGGATCTGGGCGCGGATCTGCAGGTGAAGCTGATTTCCGGTGCCTTGGAAAGCCGCACTGTTGAGGCGGTGCTGAACGGCGCCAATGCGGCCGTCATCGGCGATGGCAGGTCGGGCAACTGGGAGCTGTTCCAGTTCCGCGAGGCGGAGCTGATTGCGCCGCAGACCTATCTTCTGCGGGGGCGGTTGCGCGGCCAGCAGGGCACTGACGGGGTGATGCCGCAGGTCTGGCCTGCGGGGTCTTTTGTCGTGCTGCTGGACGGCACGCCGGTGCAGATGGAGCTGGCGCCGGAACTGCGCCGCCGGCTGCGGCATTACCGGATCGGGCCTGCGCGCCGGGCGCTGGAGGATCCGTCTTATGTGCATCTGCAGGAGAGCTTCGAGGGCATCGGGCTGCGCCCCTATGCGCCGGTGCATCTGCGGCTGAGCGGGGTGCTGGGTGAGGACATTGCGGCCAGCTGGATACGCCGCACCCGGATCGAGGGCGACAGCTGGGAGCTGGAGGAGGTGCCGCTGGGCGAGGAGTTGGAATCCTACCGCATCCGGGTGATGCGCGGGGCCACGGTGCTGCGGGAGGAGACCGCGGCCGCGCCGGACTGGACATACCCGGCAGCGGCGCAGGCGGCGGACGGGGTGCAGGCCGGAGATATTCTGGAGGTGGCCCAGCGGTCGGCGCGGTTTGGTGCCGGGCCTGCGGCGAAGGTTGAGCTGGGATGATCCGTCCGGTGCTGCCGGGGGATGTGACCGCGGTGGCGCGGGCCTTGCTGGCGGCGCCGGGGAGCGAACGGTTGCGCCTGTGCCGCCGCATTTTCGGCGGCGCGGCGGAGGCAGCGGCGCATTGCCGGCTGTTCGGCCGCCTGCATCCGCGCTGGGGCGATGGATCTTTAAACGCCGCGGCCCGGTGGTTTGGGTTGGCGGATGAACCGTTTCTGGATGATCCGGAGTACCTCAGCTGCACCCGGCTGGTGCTGCGGGAACTGGCGGAAGCGGTTGTGGCGGACGGGGAAGCTCCCGCCCGCTGATCCGTGCAGGGAACCTGCCCGGCCGGCAGTTGGGCGCAGCGCCGCCTTGCGGCGGCGCGGGTGCGCAGCCCGGCAGGCTGGCGGGGTCAAGGAGGGCCGCAGGCCCCCGCGCCCTGGCGCGGCTTGTCCTTGAGGCTGCCAGGCTGGCCTGACACTTGG
>NZ_JBQKUH010000033.1:0-50316 GCF_054968485.1 Leisingera sp. G5_S3_59_S7 | reverse complement strand
AACCAGGTTGCGGCCTGACCACTCTCAAGAAAAGGATTCGGATATGACCACTGATCCAAAACGCGCAAACGCGATGGACGCCTATTGGATGCCGTTCACGGCCAACCGGCAGTTCAAGCAAAACCCGCGCATGGTCGCTGCGGCGGAGGGGATGTATTACACCACCACCGACGGGCGGAAGGTGATGGACGGCACCGCGGGCCTGTGGTGCGTCAATGCAGGTCACGCCGCGCCGCGCATCACCGAAGCGGTGCAGAAACAGGTCACCGAACTGGACTATGCGCCCGCCTTCCAGATGGGTCACCCCAAGGCGTTTGAGCTGGCCAACCGACTTGCCGAGCTGGCGCCGGGCGATCTGAACCACGTGTTTTTCACCAACTCCGGCTCGGAATCGGTGGAGACCGCGCTGAAGATCGCGCTAGCCTATCACAAGGCCAAGGGCGAGCAGGGCCGCACCCGGCTGATCGGCCGCGAGAAGGGCTATCACGGGGTCAATTTCGGCGGCATTTCGGTGGGCGGCATCGTCAACAACCGCCGCCATTTCGGCAGCTTGCTGACCGGCGTCGACCACCTGCGCCACACCCATGATCCGGAGCGCAACGCCTTTACCAAGGGCCAGCCGGAGCATGGCGCGGAGCTGGCCGAAGACCTGGTGCGGCTCGTTGACCTGCATGGGGCCGAAACCATCGCCGCGGTGATCGTCGAGCCGATGGCGGGCTCTGCCGGGGTGATCCTGCCGCCCAAGGGCTATTTGCAGCGGCTGCGCGAGATCACCCGGGAGCATGGCATTCTGCTGATCTTTGACGAGGTGATCACCGCCTATGGCCGCCTGGGCCGGGCGTTCGGCGCCGATTACTACGGCGTCGAGCCGGATATGATCACTACCGCCAAGGGCCTCACCAACGGGGTGATCCCGATGGGCGCGGTGATGGTCAGCAGCGAAATCCACGACGCCTTCATGACCGGGCCGGAGCATATGATTGAGCTGTTCCACGGCTATACCTACTCCGGCAACCCGGTCGCCTGCGCGGCCGCCCTGGCGGCGCTGGACACCTACCGCGAGGAGGAGCTGTTCGAGCGCGCCGCGTCGCTGGAGGCGTATTGGGCCGACGCGCTTTTCAGCCTCAAGGGGCTGCCGCATGTGAAGGACATCCGCTGCGCGGGCCTGGTCGGCGCGGTGGAGCTGGAGCCGGTGGCGGGGGTGCCGACCAAGCGCGCCTTCGACACCTACCTGCGCGCCTGGGACAAGGGGGCGCATCTGCGCACCACCGGCGACATCATCGCCATGTCGCCGCCGCTGATCATCGAAAAACGCGAAATCGACGAGCTGATCGGCATTCTGGCCGAGTCGCTCATCGCGTGAGGACCTGCCCCTGACCTGCGGGCCAAGCGGCGCGCGGGGCAGGGGCGGCAAAGGGAGAGAGATATGAAAGACGTGCAAAGCAACGCCCGCATCAACGGCAGCCGCCTGTGGGACTCGCTGATGGAGATGGCAACCAAGGGCCCGGGGGTGCGCGGCGGCAACAACCGCCAGACGCTGACCGATGCCGACAAGGAAGGCCGCGACCTGTTCAAGCGCTGGTGCGAAGAGGCCGGCATGACAGTGGGCGTCGACAGCATGGGCAACATGTTTGCCCGCCTGGAAGGCGCCGAGCCGGATCTGGATCCGGTGATGATGGGCAGCCACCTGGACACCCAGCCGACGGGCGGCAAATACGACGGCGTCCTTGGCGTGCTGGCGGGGCTTGAGGTGGTGCGCTCGATCCGCGATCTGGGCATCACCCCGCGCCGCCCTATCGTGGTCGTGAACTGGACCAACGAGGAAGGCACGCGGTTCGCGCCCGCCATGCTGTCCTCCGGCGTCTTTGCGGGCGTTCATACCCAGGACTGGGCCTATGCGCGTGAGGACGCGGAGGGCAAAAAGTTCGGCGAGGAGCTGTCCCGGATCGGCTACAAGGGCGATGAGCCGGTGGGCAACCGCAAGATGCACGCAATGTTTGAGCTGCATATCGAGCAAGGGCCGATCCTGGAAGCCGAGGGCAAGGACATCGGCGTCGTGACCCACGGTCAGGGCCTGAACTGGCTGCAGGTCACGCTGACCGGCCAGGAAGCGCATACCGGCTCCACCCCGATGCCGATGCGCCGCAATGCGGGCCTTGGCGCCGCGCGGATCACCGATCTGGTGCATGAAATTGCGATGAGCCACCAGCCCGATGCGGTTGGTGCTGTCGGCCACTGCGACTATTACCCCAACAGCCGCAACATCGTGCCGGGCAAGGTGGTGTTCACCATCGACTTCCGCTCGCCCAGCTTTGACACCCAGACCGACATGGAACAGCGCCTGCGCGAAGGTGCTGCCAGGATCGCCGGGGAGCTGGAGCTGGGACTGGAGATCGAGCAGGTGGGCCATTTCGACCCGGTGACCTTTGACGAGGGCTGCGTCGAGGCGGTGCGCCGGGCGGCGGAAAAGCTGGGCTATTCGCACCGCAACATCATCTCCGGCGCGGGTCATGATGCCTGCTGGATCAACAAGGTGGCGCCGACCGCCATGGTGATGTGCCCCTGCGTTGACGGCCTCAGCCACAACGAGGACGAGGAAATCAGCCGCGAATGGGCGGCGGCGGGGACGGATGTGCTGCTGCACGCCGTTCTGGAAACCGCAGAGATTGTGGAGGAGCAGGCATGAGCCAGAGAACCGTAATCAAGGGCGGCACCATTGTTGCCGCTGACCGCAGCTATGCCGCCGATGTCGCCATCGAGGACGGTAAAATCGTGCAGATCGGCATCAACCTGAACGGCGACAAGGTGCTCGACGCCGAGGGCTGCTATGTCATGCCCGGCGGCATCGACCCCCATGTGCATCTGGAAATGCCCTTCATGGGCACCCATTCGGCGGATGACTTTGAATCCGGCACCCGCGCGGGCCTTGCAGGCGGCACCACCATGGTGGTGGACTTCTGCCTGCCCACCCCCGGCCAGTCGATGCTGGAGGCGCTGGAGGCCTGGCACGCCAAGTCGAAACGCGCCTGCGCCGACTATTCCTTCCACATGGCGGTGACCTGGTGGAGCGAGCAGGTGTTCAACGAGATGCAGCAGGTTGTGGAGCTGGGCATCAACTCCTTCAAGCACTTCATGGCCTATAAGGGCGCGCTGATGGTGGATGATGATGAGCTGTTCGACAGCTTCCGCCGCTGCGCCGCGCTGGGTGCGCTGCCGATGGTGCATGCGGAAAACGGCGACGTGGTGGCCACCATGCAGCAGAAGCTGCTGGCCGACGGCATCCGCGGCCCCGAAGGCCACGGGCTGTCGCGCCCGCCCGAGGTTGAGGGCGAAGCCACCAACCGCGCCATCATGATCGCCGACATGGCGGGCGTGCCGCTGTACGTCGTGCACACCTCCTGCGAGCAGGCGCATGAGGCGATCCGCCGGGCGCGCCAGAAAGGCATGCGCGTCTTCGGCGAGCCGCTGATCCAGCATCTGGTGCTGGACGAAAGCGAATACCGCAACCCCAACTGGGACCACGCCGCGCAGCGGGTGATGTCGCCGCCGTTCCGCGACAAGGCGCATCAGGACAGCCTGTGGGCCGGTCTTCAGGCAGGTTCACTGCAGGTGGTGGCGACCGACCACTGCGCCTTTAGCGTGGAGCAGAAACGCTTTGGCATCGACGATTTCACCAAGATCCCGAACGGCACCGGCGGCCTTGAGGACCGGATGCCTGTCCTGTGGAGCGAGGGCGTGAACACCGGGCGGCTGACACCGAACGAGTTTGTGGCCGTGACCTCGACCAATATCGCGCGTATCCTCAACATATACCCGCGCAAAGGGGCGATCCTGGAAGGCTCCGACGCCGATCTGGTGGTGTGGGACCCGAAGAAGTCCAAGGTGATCTCGCCCGAAACCCAGCAGTCGGTGGTGGAGTACAACGTCTTCTCCGGCCGCGAGGTGACCGGCCTGCCGCGCTATACCCTCAGCCGCGGCGAACTGGCGGTGGACGACGGCACCGTCTGCGCCACTCCGGGGCACGGGCGTTTTGTTGAACGGCCCGCGTTCCCGGAAGTCAACAAGGCGCTGTCCAAGTGGAAAGAGGTCACCGCGCCGCGCCAGGTGGTGCGCTCGGCTGAAAACATGCCGGCCTGCGTCTGATTATGATCCCCGGCGCAGGCCGGGGACTCTTGCATGTGCTGCCTGCCGCAGAAGCAGGCGGCAACAAAGCCAAATAACAGGGAGGAAACTCAAAATGGCTGATGTAACCAGCGGGTATTCCGCGTCCGGCGCCGAGGCGCCGCCGCAGGTGGATCTGACCGGGATCGACCCCGAACTATACAACGAGGACCAGCTGCCGACGACGGCTGCGGAACGCACCTGGGACTGGGTGGCGATTGCCGCGCTTTGGGTTGGCATGGTGGTCTGCATCCCGACCTATCTGCTGGCCTCCTACCTGATCGGCTCGGGCATGAGCTGGGATCAGGCGGTGATGACCATTCTGGTCGCCAACGCGATCGTGCTGATCCCGATGGTGCTGGTGGGCCATGCCGGCACCAAATACGGCATCCCCTTCCCGGTGCTGCTGCGGTCTTCCTTCGGACCCACCGGCGCAAAGATCCCGGCGGTGGCCCGCGGCATCGTTGCCTGCGGCTGGTTCGGTATCCAGACCTGGGTCGGCGGCTCTGCGATCTTTGTGATCCTCAACACCCTGACCGGCGGTGCGCTGGCGGGCGAGGCGCTGCCGGTGCTGGGCATCAGCGCGGGCGAGTTCATCTGCTTCCTCGCCTTCTGGGCGCTGCATCTCTACTTCATCGCCAACGGCACCGAGTCGATCCGCTGGCTGGAGACCTATGCAGCCCCGTTCCTGCTGGCGATGGGCCTGGCGCTCCTGGCCTGGGCCTATGTCAACGCAGGCGGTTTCGGCGAGATGCTGTCGACCCCCAGCGCTTTTGATCCGGGCCAGCCGCAGGAAGGCCAGTTCTGGGTTGTCTTCTGGCCGAGCCTCACTGGCATGATCGGTTTCTGGGCGACGCTGGCGCTGAACATCCCCGACTTCACCCGCCACGCCAAAAGCCAGAAGGACCAGCTTTTGGGTCAGATGGTCGGCCTGCCGATCCCGATGGCGCTGTTTGCCTTCATCGCCTCCGCCGTGACTTCGGCCACCGTGGTGATCTATGGCGAGGCGATCTGGGATCCGATCCAGCTGTCTGAGAAGATGGGCGGGTTTTCGGTGATCATCGCGCTGTTTGCGCTGATCGTTGCGACGCTGACCACCAACCTGGCGGCAAACGTGGTGGCCCCGGCGCACGGGTTCTCGAACCTGGCCCCCAGCAAGATCAACCTCAAGCGCGGCGGCTATATCACCGCGGGCATCGGCATTGCCATGTTCCCCTGGATCCTGGTGAACCACATCATCGGCTGGCTGATCGCCTATTCGGCGCTGCTGGGCCCGATTGCGGGCGTGATGCTGGCGGACTACTACCTGCTGCGCAAAACCAAGCTGGAAGTGGCGGATCTGTTCAAGATGAACGGCATCTATTCCGGCAGCAACGGCACCAACTGGGCCGGTGTCTGGGCACTGGTGATCGGCATCCTGCCGAACCTGCCGGGCTTCCTGGCCGGTGTCGGCATCACGGCGGGCACCTCGGACTTCTTTGCCACGATCTACACCTACGCCTGGTTCGTGGGCCTGTTCGTGGCCGGCGCTGCCTATCTGGTGCTGGCGAAGATCCTGAACAAGTGACCCTTGGCCGGGGCGGCGCCTGCCGCCCCGGTTTCCTTTTCAGACCAGCGGAGTTCCCATGCCCAAAGCCTATTGGATTGCCCATGTCACTGTGACCAACCCGGACCCCTACAAGCTGTACGCTGAAGGCGCGACGGAGGCGTTCAAGACATTCGGCGCCCGCGTTCTGGCCCGCGGCGGCGCCTGCGAGCAGATGGAGGGCGACGGCCATCCGCGCAACGTGGTGATCGAGTTCGACTCGATGGAAGCCGCGCTTGGCTGCTACAACTCGCCGGAATACCAGGCCGCCAAAGCGCACCGCGAGGGCGCGGGGCTGGCCAATATCGTGATCGTCGAAGGCGCGCCCGGCTGACCGGGCCTGCATTTGCACCGGTTGCTTGCCGCCCTGCGAGACGTGGGGGCAAGTCGCCGGGCAAGCATTTGTTTTTAAGTATAAAAAATGCAGCCCCGTTGCGCGCTGCTATGACCGTCCCAGAAAATTGTCAGCTGACAATGATGTCAATCCGGTTTGCGCCATGGCGATGCTCAGCTCTTCGCTCAGCGCCTCCCACAACTGTTGCAGCCCTGCCTCACCCCCTGCGGCAATGGCAAATTGCAGGATGCGCCCGAGAAAGGTGAAATCCGCCCCGGCCGACAGCGCCTTCAGCACGTCCTCGCCCGACCGGATGCCGCTGTCATAAAAAACCGGCACGTCCGGCCCGACCGCCGCCCGGATTTTCCTGAGCATCACTATCGGCGCAGGCGCGGCCTCCAGCTGACGGGCGCCGTGGCTGGAAACCTGGATCGCGTCCACGCCCGCCGACACCAGAGCGCGGGCGTCTTCAACGTCCAGCACACCCTTTACCACCAGCTTGCCGGGCCAGGCATCGCGCAGCCGGGCCAGCGTGTCCCAGGTGGCGCGCGCCCGGCTTTCGGTGCGGTCGAAGTCATAGCCCTCCATCTCGAAATTCGCCATCACCGGCTTGCCTTTCAGCAGGGTGGCCAGCGACCAGCGCGGGTGCAGGGCAAAATCGAGGAACTGCCGCGGGCCGATGCGGAAGGGCATCTTGAAGCCATGGCGCAATTCGCGCGGGCGGCGGCCCACCTCCGGCACATCGACCGTGAGAACCAGCGTCTGATAGCCAGCGGCGCGGGCGCGCTCGGCCAGCTTGAAGGTGCCGCTGCCGTCGCCGCTGAAATAGAGCTGGAACCAGGCATAGCCCTCTGCCGCTTCCAGAATGGTTTCCAAAGGGGTGGAGGCGACGGTGGAAACCCCGTGCGGCACCCGGTAGCGCGCCGCCAGCCGGGCCAGCATCAGGTCGGCGCCGGGGGCCGACAAGTTGCACATGCCCATAGGGGCAATGCCAAAGGGCCGGTCGGCCTCGGCGCCGAAAATCCGGGTGGCGAGCGAGCGCCGGCTGACATCGCGCAGGATGCGGGGCCGCAGGGTGAGGGCATCCAGGGCCGCGCGGTTGCGCGCCGCCCCGGTTTCCTGCCCGGCGGCCCCGTCAATGTAATCAAACACCATCCAGGGCAGCCGCCGCCGGGCCAGGCGGCGGGCGTCCTCAGCCGAATGGATGGCGCCTGCGGCCATCAGCCGGCCACGGCCTTCATAAAGCGGTCGCGGATCACCACCGGATCCATCGTGATCACCGGCATTTTCGCGTTGCCGCTGTCGCATTTGACCACCAGCACTGTGGCCTCGCCGCTGGCCAGCGCCTCCTCCAGCGCCGCGCCGGTGTCCTTGTCCTGCACCTCCACCACCCGGGCGCAGCCGGCGGCGCGGGCCATGCCGGCCAGATCGGTGCGCTGGCTGGTATAGGTCGGCTGATCGCCGGTGGAGCCATAGGAGCCGTTGTCGATGATCATCAGGATATAGTTGCCGGGCGCGTTGTTGCCGATGGTGGGCAAGGTGCCGAGGTTGGTCAGGATCGAGCCGTCACCGTCGATCACGATCACCGGTTTCGGCTGCGCCAGCGCCAGCCCCAGCCCGATGGAGGACGCCAGCCCCATGGTGCCCAGCATGTAGAAATTGCTGGGCTGGTCGTCGATCGCGTGCAGCTCTTGCGACGGAATGCCGATGTTGCAGACCACCAGTTCGTCGCGCAGGATGGGCGCGATCTCTTTCAGGATTTCGGAACGGATCATTGGTCGCCATAGCCTCCCCAGAAGTTGGCGTCGGTCAGGATGGCAACGGGTTTGTTGCACATGAAGGTGTATTTCAGGATGTTGTCGAATTCCTCGACGTCCCGCTGCCAGTGGAAGTGGTAGGTGGGAATGTTGAGCTGCGCCAGAAGCGCCTTGGTATGCACCGCCATTTCCACCTGGCAGGCCACCGGCTCGCGCAGCTCGCCGCGGTAGGAGATCAGCATCGGCAGCGGCATCCGGTAGTATTGGATCAGCGTTGCCAGCGTGTTGATGGTGACCCCGATGGCGGTGTTCTGCATGATGATGGCCGGGCGCTTGCCGCCCATCCAGGCGCCGGCGCACAGCCCCATGCCCTCATCCTCTTTGTTGGAGGGGATATGGAAGATGTCGTCGCGCTGGTCGATCTCCTCGATCACGCCGGCCAGCTGCTTGCAGGGCACGGTCGTGACGAAGGAGACGCCGTTGGCCGCCAGATCGTCGGCGATCCTCTTGTCGATATTCATGGTCGGTTGCCTTTGCTTCGGGGGTCTTGTTTCGGGGTCACGAGGTGCGGCAGACATGCACCGCGCAAGGCGCGTGGCGGACCACGCGGGCGGCGGTTGAGCCGAGGAAAAAGTCGCTGAGCCCCGGTTTGTGGGAGCCGACGACAATGCAGTCCATGCCGTGCTGTTCAGCGTATTCGACGATAGCGCGGTAGGACCGGCCCTTGATGATCTCTGCCGTGACATCGCCGTGGCCTGCGGTTTTTTCGGCCAGCGCCTCGCGGGCCTTGTCAAAGCCTTCGCGCACGGTGTCTTCGTCCAGGTAGGCGGTGACCGAACTGTGCGGCGGCTCATAGACATGCAGCGCGGTGATCTGCCCGCCGGGGTTGCACAGGGTGGCGGCGGCCTTCAGCGTTGTTCCGGACACCCCGTGATCCAGGGCCATGGGAACCAGGATACTGTCATACATGGTTGCTCTCCTTTTGTTTGGGGCGCGCGGTCAGGCCCAGGGGTCGAGAATGATCTTGGGCGCCGCCACCGCGCCGCTGCGCAGGTCGCGAAAGGCAGCAGCGCCGTCTGACAGCGGCCGCGTTTCGGGCCAGTCCAGCAGCCCAAGGCGGCCGTCAAAGATCGCTTGCGCGGTGTCGCGGAAGTCCTGCGCGGTATAGGTGTAGGTGCCGATGAAGGTGATCTCCTGCAGGGTCATGCGGCGGATATCCAGGCCGCCGGTGTCCTCGCCCAGGCCGACATGGGCAATCACCCCGCCGGGCGCAGCAGCGGCTGAGGCGGCGGTGCGGGTGGCGGCATAGCCGACGGCGTCCACTACCAGCGGCACCATGCCCCGAAACTCCGCCACTGCCTGCTGGCCGCAGCGGTCTGTCAGGAAGGCCCGGCGCGCGGCGTTGGGTTCCTGGATCGTCACATCCTCCACCCCCATCGCCCTGAGCGCCAGTGCCGCCGCCAGCCCGATGGCACCGCCGCCGATCACCAGCGCGCGGCGTTCGGTGTCCGGATGCAGCGCCTCCAGCGCCAGCCGGGCGGCGTGCCAGCTGACTGCCAGCGGTTCGGCCAGCGCGGCCTTTGAAAGCGGCACATCGTCCGGCACGGTCACCAGGTTACGCTCCGGCAACGCCACAAACTGGGCAAAGGCGCCCGCGCGCGGGGGCATCGAGATGATCTGGCGGCTGGCGCAGAGGTTTTCGCGCCCCGATGCGCAGGCAGCGCAACTGCCGCAGGTCACCAGCGGATTGATCGTCACCCGGCGGCCCGCCTGCGGGCCGTCCTCGATCACGCCCGCGGCTTCGTGGCCGAGGATCAGCGGTGCGGGCCTGCGGGCGTCGTGGCCCAGATAGGCGTGCATGTCCGAGCCGCAGATGCCGGAGGCATGGACGCGGATCAGCTGCTCGTCCGGCTGGCCTGCGGCCATCGGCACATCACGGACCGCCAGCGTCTCAACCCCTTCATAAACCAAGGCTTTCATTTCGCGGTGAACCCCCCGTCAACCATCAGGATTTGCCCGGTGACATAGGCCGAGGCCTCGGAGCACAGGAACAGCAGCGGCCCGTCGAGATCCTCCAGCCGGCCGTTGCGGCCGATGCAGGTTTGCGCGGCGTTGCGGGCGGCGCGGGTGTCATCCCCGAACACCGCCTGGGTCAGCTCGGTCGGAAAAAACCCCGGCCCGATTGCGTTGGCGGTGATGCCATGGGACGACCAGGCCTCTGCCATGGCGCGGGTCAGCTGGCCGATCCCGCCCTTGCTGGCGCCATAGGCGATGCCGCCGGGAAAGGCGCGGGTGGTCTGCAGCGAGGCAAAGTTGACGATCCGCCCCCAGCCCTGCTTTTGCATCGCGGGCACAAACGCCTGGCTGAGGAAGAAGGGCGCCGACAGGTTCAGCGCCACAGTCTGATCCCAACCCTCTGCCGTCACTGCATCTGCGGGTTGCCGCGTGTTGACGCCGGCTGCGTGGATCAGGATGTCCGGCGCGCCGAAGGGGGCCGTGACGGTGTCCCGCAGCGCCTCCAGCGCGCTGCGGTCCGCCACATCCGCGACCGCATAAGCCGCAGCCGGGCCGATCTCGGCACAGAGGCTTTCCAGCGCCTCCGCCCGGCGGGCCACTGCGACCACCTGCGCCCCGGCGGCGGCCAGCGTGAGGGCCGCCCGCCGCCCCAGGCCGGAGCTGGCGCCGGTGATGCAGGCGGTCCGGCCTGTCAGATCGAACAGGGCGCGCGGGTCAGCCATTGGCGGTCAGGTCAAAGGTTTCGTCCGGGAAATACTTGGCCAGCCGCACGTCGGCGGCGCGGGCGTGGCCCTCCATCCCTTCCAGCCGGGCGATCCGCGCCGTGGCCTCGGCCACCGGTTTGGAGCCTTCGCGGGTGGCGCGCTGCCAGGTGACGATCTTCATGTATTTGTGCACCGACAGCCCGCCGGTATAGCTGGCCGCGCGCGAGGTCGGCAGCACGTGGTTGGTGCCCGCCGCCTTGTCGCCGTAAGAAACCGTGGTCTCCTCGCCCAGGAACAGCGAGCCGTAGCAGGTGAGCCGCTGCAGCCACCAGTCCAGATCCGCGGCTTGCACCGTCAGATGCTCCGGCGCGTATTCGTCGGAACAGGCCGCCATGTCCTCGCGGTCCGCGCACAGGATCACCTCGGCATAGTCGCGCCATGCGGCGGTGGCGTTCTCGCGGTTCACCTCCGGCAGGTCGTCGATGTAGCCGGGCACCAGCCGCATCACCTCTTCCGCAAGGGTGCGGTCATCGGTCACCAGCCAGACCGGCGAGTTGTAGCCATGCTCTGCCTGGCTCACCAGATCGGTGGCGACGATGTGCGCATCCGCCGTGCCGTCGGCCAGGATCAGGCTGTCGGTGGGGCCTGCGATCATGTCGATGCCGACACGGCCGAACAGGATGCGCTTGGCCTCGGCCACAAACTGGTTGCCGGGGCCGACCAGGATATTGGCCTTGGGCAGGCCAAAGAGGCCGAATGTCATGGCCGCCACACCCTGCACGCCGCCCATCGCCATGATCTGGTCCGCGCCGCAGATATGGGCGGCATAGACGATGGCGGGGGCCACGCCCACCCCGGGGCGCGGCGGCGAGCAGGCGGCGATGTGCTTGCAGCCCGCAACCTTGGCGGTGGTCACCGTCATGATGGCGCTGGCGATATGGCTGTAGCGCCCGCCGGGCACATAGCAGCCCGCCGCATCCACAGGGATCACCTTTTGCCCGGTGATGAAGCCGGGAGAGATTTCGGTTTCCACATTCTGCATCGTGCTTTTCTGCAGCTCCGCAAAGCGGCGCACATTGTCGTGGGCGAACCGGATGTCGGCCTTCAGTTTCTCCGGCACTTGCGCACAGGCGGCCTCGATCTCCTCTTCCGTCAGCAGCACATTGCCTTCGTACCGGTCGAACTTGGCGGCGTATTCCAGCGCCTTGGCGTCGCCGCCGGCTTCGATGTCGTCCAGGATGCCCTGCACGGTCTTATGGGTCTCGGAGGCATCCGACTTGGGGGTCAGGTCGGCCTTCTTGAGGTATTCTCGGGTCATTTCCAGGGGGTCCTATTTGAAGATATCAGGAAGCAGCGTGGTCGAGATCGGCGGAATGTAGGCGATCAGCAGCACCACGATCAGCATGGTCAGAACAAAGGGGATGGCGCGGGCGGCGATCTTGAGGATGGACTCGCCGGTGATGCCGGAGACAACGAACAGGTTCAGGCCCAGCGGCGGGGTGATGAAGCCCACCCCCAAGGCGGTGATCATCATGATGCAGAACTGGATTTCGTTCATGCCGATGTTGTCCGCGAGCGGCTTCAGGATCGGTGCCAGGATCACGATGTTGGGGGTCGTCTCCATTACGCAGCCCGCGGCGATCAGGATGCAGATCATCAGCAGGATCAGCACCGAGGGATCATCGGTCAGCCCGGTAACCGCGGTCACGAACCCCTGCGGCACGCCCATGATGGCCAGTGCCTCTGCCAGCGGGGCGGAAAAGGCGATGATCGGCAGGATCACCCCGTTCACCTTGGCGGAGCTGACCAGCATCGCCGGGAAGTCCGACAGTTTCAGGGTGCCGAGCAGGAAGCCCATCAGGATGGTGACGACCACGGCGGTGGCGCCGGCCTCGGTCGGGGTCAGGCGGCCGGAGAAGATGCCGTAGAAGATGATGCCCGGCACGATGAAGGCATACCACCCGGATTTCAGCGCATGGCCCAGGTTGCCCAGCCACTCGCCCAGCCCCATGTTGCCGCCGGTCTCATAGGTATAAAGCCGGTTCATGATGATGTTGGTGATCAGGATCGACACCAGGATCGCGAGGCCGGGGATCAGCGCCGCCAGAAACAGGGTGGAGGCGGAAATACCCAGCACCAGGCCGATGATGATATAGGCGATGGAGGGCGGGATCAGGATGCCGGTGCAGGCACCCGCGGCCACCAGGGCGCAGGCATAGGGGCGCGGATAGCCGCTTTCGACCAGCCGGGTGATGGTCATCCGCCCGACTGCCGCCGCACCCGCGGCGTCAGAGCCGGAGATTGCGGCAAACATGCCGCAGACCAGCACCGTGGCAGAGCCGAAGCCGCCCCGCGTCCAGCAGGTCAGCGCCTCGGCCACATCGAGGAACTTCTTGCTGAGCCCGGTGCGCACCAGCACGTCGCCGGTCAGGATGAACAGCGGCACCGCGGTCAGGGCAAAGGCGTCGATGCCGGTGAACAGGCTTTCGCCGATGGCGCTGAGCGGCAGGTCGCCCGACATCACCAGCATGGTGATCGCCGCCGCGCCGATAGCGGCCCAGACCGGCACCGCCAGCGCAATCAGCGCCACGAACATGATCACCGGCAGATAGAAGTCCCAGCCCAGTTCGACTGTTTGGTTGAGTGAATTCCACAGCATCGCTTAAGGCCCCTCAATCAAACAGCTTGTCGCCTTCAAAGACGGGGGTGCCGTCGCGAAGGCTGCGGTAGTCGCGCAGGAAGGATTGCAGCAGGCGCCAGACCATCAGGGTGAACCCCGCGGGCACCGCCATCAGGAACCAGACCATGGAGACCCGCAGCCCGTGGCTGACCGATCCGAACTTGGCCGAGACCAGCACCGTCTCAAACGACCAGTAGAGCGCCACCAGGGCGACGATGAACATCACCAGATCGCCGAAGATGTAGAGCAGCGCCTTGGGCCGGGGGCCGAGGTAGTGCATCAGCACGTCAATGCGGATATGGGCGCGTTCCTTGACCGCAGCCGCGGCGCCGATCCAGGCCAGGTAGATAAAGGAATAGCGGACGATCTCCTCGCCCCAGATCGAGGAATAGGCAAACAGCTCGCGCCGGATCACCTCGATCGCCATGGTGATGACCAGCATCACGTAGAAGGTCAGCAGCAGCCAGCGCTCTGCGTTCTTGTCTATCGTTTGCAGGATCTTCATCGCTATTCCCGGGGTTCAGGCACACCCCCGCAGCCAGCCGGCAGGCTGCTGCAGAAGCGGCGATTTCGAAAGCGGGCGGCCGCCGGTGTCCGGCGCGCGCCCCTGCAGCGCTCAGGCGTCGTGGACGTAGTATTTGCCCTGGGTGCCTGCGGCCTCTTCCAGCTTGGCGAAATTGTCCATCGACCCGGCAAGTTCGGTCTTGAAGGCATCCCACTCGCTGCGCTGATAGCCGCCGGCGTCCTTCCACTCGGCCAGCTGGTCATCGCTCAGCGCATGGAATTCGACGCCCGCCTTGGCCAGTTCCGCCATTGCATAGGCGCGGGCGGAGGGCACCTTGGACAGGTTCTGATGCGCGGTCATTTCCGAGCCCCACATCACACCGTCCTGCACGTCCGCCGGCAATGAGTTGAACCACTCAAGATTGCAGGAATAGACCTGGCTGTCCGGCACCGCCTGGGTAAAAGTCACGTGGCTGAGAATGTCCTTGAAGCCAAAGACATAAAGCGCCCCGACGGACGGATCGAGCGCATCCGCCACCCCCTGTTTGATCGCCGAGGGAGTCTCGCCCCAGGCCACCGGCGTGGGGTTGGCGCCGACCATGCGGTAATACTGCTGCAGCATCTTCGAGCCCGGCACCCGGAATTTCACGCCCGCCATGTCGCCCGGCGACATCACCGCGTTGCCGCCCTTGCGCACCGCGACCACACGGGGGTCGATGTTGACATAAAACAGCGCTTTGAAACCGGCGGCCTCGACCTTGGGATGCACCTCGGTCTTCCAGAAACCGGAGTTCACCAGATTGGTGAACCGCTGGTTGGAGCCGCAAAGATAGGGCATGTTGATCAGGTCAACGGTGGAGGCGAAGGGCGCGAAGTTCGACAGCGAATGCTGCGCGGCCTGGATGGTGCCGCCTTGAACCTTCTGCACCAGCGCGCCGCCCGCACCAAGCTGGCCGCCAGGGGCAAGCTTGACGTAGATCTTGCCGTTGGTGGCGTTCTGGATGTTCTCTTTTAAATCCAGCTGCATGATCGGATAGCTGCGCGAGGCGCCCAGCACGTATGCGGTCGCCAAGGTCATGATGTGCTCGGCGGCGCGCTCGCGCTCCTTCTCTTCTTTGGCAGTCTGGGCGGCCGCCTCGGACGACCAAAGCACACCGCCTGCACCCGCCACCAGCGCTGCGGTGAAAGAGCCGGCCGAGGCCAGTTTCAGAAAATTGCGGCGCTCAGCAGATTTGAGGCCATCCTTGCCATTCGTCATTGTCTTCCTCCCTTGGAAATCCGTCAGCTGCCGTTCTTGTTCTTGTGGTCAGCCTCGCGCTTGAGGATCGCGGCAACGAACAGGACCGACGCCGCAAACAGAACCAGCATCTCTCCGACATCGCTCAGGAAACCGCCGCCGCCAAACGCGCCCAGGGCGACATTGGCAAAGAACAAGGTAAAGACGGCTGCAGCAGCGAAGAGAAACATCAGCAGATCCCGATTTTTGATCCCAACACCATTTGTAAGCGCTTACATCAATAATGCAAGCGCTTACATGAGTGGATGGCAACGGCCGTATTTTGTGCTAAGACAGGGGCAATGGAATGGCAGGCGTGACATGGGAAAAACCCGCTCAGCTCCGACACTTAACGATGTTGCACGGGAGGCCGGGGTGTCGACCGCGACGGTGTCGCGCTGCCTGAACTCGCCGGAACGGGTGATTGAGACGACCCGCCAGCGGGTCCTGCAGGCGGTCGAATCACTGGGCTATACGCCGAATTTCGCGGCCCGGGTGATGGCGGCCAAGCGCAGCTTCACGATCGGGGCGATCATTCCAACCATGGACAACGCGATCTTTGCCCGCGGCCTGCAGGCCTTTCAGGATGAGCTGCGGGAGCGCGGCTATACGCTTCTGGTGTCCAGCTCGGCCTATGATCCGGAGGCCGAACGCGAGCAGATCCGCACCCTGGTGGCGCGGGGTGCAGACGGGCTGCTGCTGATCGGGCATGAACGCGACCCGGAGATTTACGACTACCTCGACCGGCATCAGGTTCCGTCGCTGGTTGCCTGGTCCTATGCGCCGGACGCGCTGCGGCCCTCTGTCGGGTTCAGCAATGCCAGCGCCATGCGCGAGCTGGCGGACAGCGTGCTTGCCGCGGGCCACCGGCGGGTTGCGATGATTTCCGGCCTGACGCAGGGCAACGACCGGGCGCTGAGCCGGGTGGAGGGCGTCAGGCAGGCATTGCACGCGGCCGGCTTGGGGGAGGGGGCGCTGACCCTGATCGAAACCCCTTATGAAATCGACAAAGGGGCAGAGGCGTTCCGCCAGCTGATGGCGCTGGACCCGCGCCCGACTGTGGTGATGTGCGGCAACGATGTGCTGGCGGCAGGAGCCTTGCGCGAGGCAAAGGGGATGGGCATTGCGGTGCCGGAGCAGGTCTCCGTCACCGGCTTCGACGACATTGAGCTGGCCGGAATTGTCAGCCCGGCGCTGACCACCGTTCATGTTCCGCACCGCGAGATGGGCCGCAAGGCCGCGCGGGAGCTGGTGGCGATGGTCGAAGGCACATCGGCTGGGCAGCCGGTCTGCATCAGCACGCATGTTGTGGCGCGGCAGTCGCTGGCTGCGCCGCCTGACCCGTCATAAGCACGGCATCAGCCTTTTGATACCATAACTGCGCGCAGCAGCAGCTGTCCCGGCGCGTATGGAAACCGGCAAGCGGACCTGCCGGTTTCCATCGCATTTGAGTGGCTTGCCGCCGGTTGCGGTCACTCCGCCGCGATTGCGCGGCGGCGCTGGTCTTCCGGCTGGAACGGCGACCATTTCAGTTCGCCGTCATACCGCCAGGCCAGCTTGCCTTCGCTGTCCATCGCAATCAGCGACAGCCACCGGTTGTCGAAAAGTTCCCTGACATTGGCGTGGCGTTTCAGGACATCCGTCATCGCCTCGCGCGGGGCTTCGATGATGACGGTCAGGCGCAGCGGGTCATGCTGGAAGTCCTCACCGTCATGCACGGACTGCCAGGGCAGGCCAGGGCGCAGCGCGCCGCCGTTGCCTTCGAGCACACCGATGCCGCCCGCAACGTTGTGCAGCAGCTTGTTGCCGCCGCCAAACAGCTGTGGTGCCACGGTGGAGCCGTAGTACTGCAGGCTGATCCAGCTGGCGACCTGCACCGGGGCGGTCATGATCAGCTCCAGCACGCCAAAGCCCTCGTCGGCCTGCCAGTCGTAGTTGTGCAGGAAGGTGCTGCGGGACAGGTCCGCGCCCTCCGTCCGCTGGCGCGGGGCGGCGATCAGCGCCTGGCAGCCGGCCAGGCCCCATTCGGGGCGCAGTTCGGCCCAGTCGCCGGCCCGGCGGGCAATGTCCGCCTCCCCCTTGGCCCGGGGCAGCCTGGCGGCGCGTTCGGCGCGGGCCAGCCGCCCGGCGCCGTCCAGCCAGCGCTTCAGTTGGGCAACATCCGCATTCCAGTCCTGGCTCGGCAGATCCTGCTCATACAGTGTGACCGCATCGGTGGTGGTGTGGTGCAGCGCCGGCAGGAACAGCGTATCGGCGGGGATGCTGATGCCTTCGCCCTGCAGCCCCTCGCGCACCTGGGCGTCATTCAGCAGCCCGGCCAGCAGGCGCGCGTTCACGTCGCCGGCATGGCCGCCGCAGGCGCCGCACTGCAGGGCGCTTTCGTGCGGGTTGTTGGTGACGTCAGCGCCGTGGCCCGCCAGCATCACGATCCGCGCGAAATTCTCTGTCAGGGACATCGCGGCCAGCACGGATTTCGCCATGCCGATGCGGACGTCCAGGCCGATCAACGGGTCAAGCTGCGGCGCGGGGTCGGGCTTGGCGCCCGCCGGGCGGCCAAGAGAGTCCCGCAGCAGCTTGCTGACGTACAGCGGGCCGGTCGCCTCGACAAAGGCAAAGGAGGAGACCGCCGCCAGCTTGAACCGGCCCCAGGCGCGTTTGGCCCGCGCCGCATAGCGGCGGTTTTGATCGGCGGTGTCCGGCTCGGCAGCCTTGGAGGACACGCCGGCCTGCAGCAGGACCGGGCCGCGGGTCTCGGTCACGTCCGACCCGGCGGCCTGGTGGGCGCTGGCAAGGCCGAAGAAGCCCGCAAAGCCAATGGTTTCGATCCCGGCATCCTGCGCTTCCAGCATCCGGCGGAACACCTCGGAGCGCACGTCGATGCAGAAGGCCGCCTGCACGGCCGGGCGCCCCGCGGTCAGGCGCGGCTGGCGCGAGGTCAGGACACCGGAAAGCTTGCGCTGCTGCGCCCGCTCGGCGGCGTCCTGCAGCACCGCGTCGATGACCAGATCCCGGCTGGGGGTCACCGGCATTTCGTGCTGTGCGGCGACCTCTGCCCAGCGGCTGGCAATCTGCTCTTTGTAAAGATGGAACAGCGCCTCGTCGAACACCATCCGGATCGCCAGCAGCTCTGCCGCGGTGTTGTCGGCCTTGCCGTCCAGTTCCGCCTGCCACAGCAGATAGCGCGCATACTGCGCCCAGCCGCCCAGGGTGATCAGCCACCTGTGGTAGGCGGTGCCGGCGGCCCCGGCCGACACGCCGAGGGCCTCGGACGCACGGCCGATGGCCCGCCAGTGGGACCGGTTGGTGGCGGCAACGAAGGCGCCGAAGCCCTTGAGGCCGTGAATTTCCGGGGTCAGATCGCGGGAGGCGAATTCGCGCCAGGCGCTGAACGCGCCGCCGGTGCGGTTGGGCTGCCACAGCGCCTGTCCCTGATCGAAGTGGCTGGACGCCCAAACGCCGATCCGCTCCTCGATCAGGCCGGGCCAGTCGATGCCGGACACATCCGCCGCCAGTTCCGCCACCGTGGGCAGCGCGCTCAGCGGTGCGCTTTCGGTCCTGAGCGCCGCCTTGACGGTGTCCAGATCCGGCTGGCCAAAGCGGGTTTCGGCACTGGCAAGCGCATCGCGCAGATCCTCCACGCCGATCTCTCCGGCGTCGAATTTGGCCGCCCAATGCGCGCGCTCCGGCGTGATCCGTGCACCGGCGACCCGCGCCATGCGCGCGGCCGCCACTGCCAGGGGTTCACCGGTCTGGCCAAGGAAAGGGTTGACCGCAACGCTGGATGAGAGCGGGAACAGCGGCGGGATGGCTTTCACCGCCTTGTTCGCCTCAGCCACAAATTCCAGCAGGGCAGCGGGGTAGGTTTCGTGCTTGGTAAACATGTCTCGCTCCGTTTCAGGCGGTTTTCCGGTTCGACCAGCCGTCCAGCAGCCTGTCGAAGATCGCGTTTGCGTAAAGCCCGTTGGACAGATGCACGCGCAGGCCGGAGGCGGCCGGATGCGTGGCCCAGAGCGGGAAGGTTGCCTGCGCCACGGCAACCGCGCCGAAGCTGAGCAGCGCCAGAACGATCAGTGCCCATTCCAGCGGGCCCGGGGCGGGGGCCGGGGGCAGCGTGCCGGCCGTCATGTGCAGGGCTGCAGATTGCAGCAGGAAGTAGCCCACCGAGGTTGCGGAGGCATAGATCACGGTGCGGCGGGTCAGCGCGCCGGGGGCTGCATCGGCAAAACCTTGTGCCAGGATGTAGGCGACGCCGAAGATCAGGATCACACCCAGGGCGATGGCCTGAACCGACTTGCCGTCAAAGCCGAAGACCGCGCCGATCAGCCCGTACATCACAATGCCGATGGCAAAGGCCTGCAGCACGTTGCGGGCGCTTGGCACCGCGACCGGGCCAGGGCGGCGGATGGCGGCAACATTGCGGACCGCCTCGCCCGCGCTGAGGAAGGCGTGCGCCTTATACAGCGAATGCGCCACGATGTGCAGCAGGGCCAGCGGGAACAGTGCCAGGCCGCATTGCATGACCATAAAGCCCATCTGCGCGATCGTGGACCACGCCAGCGAGGTCTTGACCGCGGCTTGGGTCAGCATCACCAGCCCGCCGAACAGCGCGGTGAAGCCGCCCAGCATCACCAGCAGCGCCATAACACCCGGCGCGGCCAGCATCACATCGGCAAACCGGATCAGCAGGAAGCCGCCCGCGTTGATGACACCCGCATGCAGCAGCGCCGAAACCGGGGTCGGGGCCTCCATCACCTCGGTCAGCCAGCCGTGGGCCGGAAACTGCGCCGAGGCCAGCACCGCCGCCAGGGCAACCAGCAGCGCCGCGGCAACCGTCGCCGGGCCCGGCTGCGCGGCGGCCAGGATCGCGGAGATGTCGGACGTGCCGTAGCCCAGCACCAGCAGCAGCACCGCGCCTGCCAGCGCGAATTCGCTTGCCCGCGCAACAACGGCCTTTTTGCGTGCGGCGCGCCGGGCGGTGGTGCGCTCCGGATAGAACAGAAGCAGGCGGTTCAGCAGCAGGCTGGTTGCCACCCAGGCCGCCAGAAGCTGAATAAGGTTGCCCGACATCACCAGCAGCAGAACCGCGGCCAAGGTCGCCGACATCCAGCCGGTAAACGCGCCCTGGCGCGCTTCGCCGTCCATATAGGTGGCCGCGTAGCGCATGACGATCCAGCCGATGAAGCTTACCAGCACCAGCATGGTGGCACTGACCGCGTCCAGCCGGACGGAAATCCCCACGCCCCACAGGCCGATCAGCGCCGAGTTTCCCGGGCCGTGAAGCAGCAGCAGGACGGCTGAGAGGGCCGAGACGGCAAAGGCGGCAAGCGCGGACCATTCGGCCAAGCGGGGCAGCAGGGCGGGGCGGCGGCCAGGTGTCTGGCGCGCATAGACCGCGGCGGCCAGCAGGATAAGCGGGCTTAGAAGTGGCAGAAACAGGTGACTCATGGTTCAATTTCCTTGGTCTCAGCAGGCGGAATCGCGTTCCAGAAGGAGATAGGGCAAGTTTTTAGTTATAAAAAATTCATTGTTTGTTTGATTGTGTTCTAATAAATAGAACGATATGCCGCTGAACTATCACCACCTCCGCTATTTCTGGGCGGTTGCGCACGACGGGAACCTGACCCGGACCGCGCAGCAGCTGAACCTGTCGCAATCTGCCTTGTCCGTTCAGATCAAGCAGCTGGAGGAACGTCTGGGCCATGCCCTGTTCGAGCGCCGCGGGCGGCAATTGCATCTGACCGAGGCGGGCCGGATCGCCCTGGACCATGCGGATGCGATCTTTACCGCCGGGCAGGAACTGGTCGCCACATTGCAGGAGACAGGCCGCACCCGTCAGGCGCTGCGCGTGGGGGCGCTGGCCACCTTGTCCCGTAATTTCCAGATCGGTTTCCTGCGCCCGATCCTGGCGCGGACGGATGTTGAGGTGATCCTGCGCTCCGGCAGCCCGGCGGAACTGCTGGAGGGGCTGGGCACGCTCAACCTGGATCTGGTGCTGATGAACCGGGAGCCGCCGGACGACAGTCTGGCGCCCTATGAAACCCATCAGATCGCCGAACAGGCCGTCAGCATCGTTGGCTCCCCGGAACGGTTCGACCCGGACCGGCCTATCCGTGAACTGCTTGGCGAACACCCGTTTATTCTGCCCACCACCGACAACACCCTGCGCACAGCCTTCGATGCCATGGCCAGCCGGCTGTCGGTGCGCCCGCAAGTGGCGGCAGAGGTGGATGATATGGCGATGATGCGCCTGCTGGCGCGGGAAAACATCGGCCTGGCCCTGGTGGCGCCGATTGTGGTTCAGGATGAGTTGACCTCCGGGCGGCTGGTGGAAGCCCGGGAGCATCCGCGGATCAGGGAGACGTTTTACGCCATCACCCTGCGCCGCCGGTTTCCCAACCCGGTTGTGCAGGAGCTGCTGGCGAGCAGCTTTGATCCGGCACCGCTGCCCTGAGCCTCTGACCGGTCAGGGCCGCTGCGGGGATTCGTCACGTTTGAAAAAATGCTTCACTCTGGCAATCCGCTGCCGGATACGAGGCCGCGGGCCCGCAGCGCTGTGCCGGGGCAGGGCGCGTGGGTCAACTTGCCACTCACCGCCATATTGCCAAGCCGGATCTTTTCGTATACCGCGGCATACAAATAGCATCCGGGGTGTTGGCAGCGGCTGCCGGACCCGGGGTGCAAGCTTCTTATAACGCTTACTCGCCGGGACAGCCATGAGCCTTTACACAGACTACCTCAATGAGATCGAAACCCGCAAAGAGCAGGGTTTGAACCCCAAGCCCATCGACGATGGCGCGCTGGTTGAAGAGCTGATCGCGCAAATCAGGGACACCGGAAACGCGCACCGCGACGACTCCCTGAACTATCTGATCTACAACACCCTGCCCGGCACCACGAGCGCCGCAGGCGTCAAGGCGAAGTTCCTGAAAGAGATCATCCTGGGCCAGGCCGAGGTTCCGGAAATCTCCACCGGTTTCGCGTTCGAGCTGCTGTCCCACATGAAAGGCGGCCCGTCGGTTGAGGTGCTGCTGGATCTGGCGCTTGGCGAGGATGCCGCGGTGGCGGAACAGGCGGCTGAGGTGCTGAAGACGCAGGTCTTCCTGTATGAGGCAGACACCGACCGTCTGAAGCAGGCGTATGCAGCCGGGAACGGCATCGCCAAGGACATTCTGGAAAGCTATGCAAAGGCAGAGTTTTTCACCAAGCTTCCGGACATTGACGAAAAGATCGACGTCGTCACCTATGTCGCTGCCGAGGGCGATATCTCCACCGACCTGCTGTCGCCGGGCAATCAGGCGCACAGCCGTTCGGACCGGGAACTGCACGGCAAATGCCTGATTTCCGAGAAGGCCCAGCAGGAAATCGAGGCGCTGAAGCTGCAGCACCCGGGCAAGCGCGTGATGCTGGTTGCGGAGAAGGGCACGATGGGCGTCGGGTCCTCCCGCATGTCCGGGGTCAACAACGTCGCCCTGTGGACCGGCAAGAAGGCCAGCCCCTATGTGCCGTTCGTGAACATTGCGCCGGTTGTCGCAGGCACCAATGGCATCTCTCCCATTTTCCTGACCACCGTCGGCGTGACCGGCGGCATCGGGCTCGACCTGAAGAACTGGGTCAAGAAAACGGACTCCGACGGCAATCCGATTCTGAACAACGACGGCAACCCGATCCTGGAGCAGAAGTACTCTGTCGAAACGGGCACCGTTCTGTCGATCAACACCAAGACCAAGAAGCTCTGCCGCGCTGAGACCGGCGAAGAGCTGGCGGATGTCTCCTCTGCCTTCACCCCGCAGAAGGTCGAATTCATGAAGGCCGGCGGCTCCTATGCCATCGTGTTCGGCAAGAAGCTGCAAAGCTTTGCGGCCGAGACCCTGGGCGTTGAGCCGGCACAGGTCTTTGCGCCGTCCAAGGTGGTGTCGCATGAGGGCCAGGGCCTGACCGCGGTCGAGAAGATCTTTAACAAGAACGCTGTTGGCGTGGCTGGGGATACGGTCCTGCACGCAGGGTCTGACGCCCGCGTGAAGGTCAACATCGTCGGCTCCCAGGACACCACCGGCCTGATGACCGCGCAGGAGCTGGAGTCGATGGCCGCGACCGTCATCTCGCCGACCGTGGACGGGGCCTATCAGTCCGGCTGCCACACCGCCTCGGTCTGGGATCTGAAAGCGCAGGCCAACATTCCCAAGCTCATGAAATTCATGAACAAGTTCGGCCTGATCACGGCGCGGGACCCGAAGGGCGTCTATCACTCGATGACCGACGTGATCCACAAGGTGCTGAACGACATCACCGTGGATGACTGGGACATCACCATCGGCGGCGACAGCCACACCCGCATGTCCAAGGGCGTGGCCTTCGGTGCCGACTCCGGCACCGTGGCGCTGGCGCTGGCAACCGGCGAGGCCACCATGCCGATCCCCGAGTCCGTCAAGGTGACGTTCAAGGGCCGTATGAAGGACCACATGGACTTCCGCGACGTGGTGCACGCCACCCAGGCGCAGATGCTGCAGCAGCACGGCGACAACGTTTTTCAGGGCCGCGTGATCGAGGTGCACATCGGCACCCTGCTGGCTGACCAGGCGTTCACCTTTACCGACTGGACCGCAGAGATGAAGGCGAAGGCCTCCATCTGCATCTCCAACGACGACACGCTGGTGGGCTCGCTGGAACTGGCAAAGTCGCGCATCCAGGTGATGATCGACAAGGGCATGGACAACGAGGCCGGCACCCTGCAGGGCCTGATCGACAAGGCCGACAAGCGCATCGCCGAAATCAAGTCCGGCGAAAACCCGGCCCTGGCGCCGGACGGCAATGCCAAGTATTTCGCCGAAGTCGTCGTGGACCTGGACGCAATCGACGAGCCGATGATCGCGGACCCCGACGTGAACAACGCGGATGTCTCCAAGCGCTACACCCACGACACCATCCGCCCCGTGTCCTATTACGGCGGCGACAAGAAGGTCGACCTGGGCTTTGTCGGCTCCTGCATGGTGCACAAGGGCGACATGAAGATCGTCGCGCAAATGCTGAAGAACCTGGAGAAGAAATCCGGCAAGGTCGCATTCAACGCGCCGCTGGTTGTCGCGGCGCCGACCTACAACATCATTGATGAGCTGAAGGAAGAGGGCGACTGGGAAATCCTGCAGCGCTACTCGGGCTTTGAGTTCGACGACCTGATGCCGAAAAGCAAGGCGCGCACCGAATACGAGAACATCCTGTATCTGGAGCGTCCGGGCTGCAACCTCTGCATGGGCAACCAGGAGAAGGCCGCCAAGGGCGACACGGTTCTGGCCACGTCCACGCGCCTGTTCCAGGGCCGCGTCGTGGAAGACAGCGCAGACAAGAAGGGCGAGTCCCTGCTGGCCTCGACGCCGGTTGTTGTCCTGTCGGCGATCCTGGGCAGAACCCCGAGCATGGACGAGTACAAGTCCGCCGTGGAGGGGATCGACCTGACCAAGTTCGCACCGCCGCTGGAAAAACCCGCTGGCGCGCGCTCGGTTCATTTCTGACGCCGGCTGTTACCTTTGGGCTTCAGCCGCCGCGGTTCGCGGCGGCTGAAAACCCCCGCGCCGCCGGGCAGGTGCAAACCCTTGCCCTGCGGCGAGACTTTCAGGAACCGGCCGGGTTTGACCTCCACCCGCCGCGGCCTCGGGCGCCTGTAATCATGATTATGTTAATTGATGAGTGAAGACTGACTGGCGCGGCTTTGCCGGATTGCGGCAGGTGCCGGGCCCGACTCGCGCAAAGGTGTGCTGCTAAGTGTATGAAATAACATAGTTAGTTTGGTCGAGCGGCACTGGACTCTGCAGCAGGCCCGGGCGCTGGCCCCCGTGGAAGCAATACACGTTAAACGGTAATTGCTTTTTCATACTCCTTCTTTAAGGTGAAAAAGGTCCAACGAGGTACAGCTCATGAACCTTTCTCTCTCCAGATTCTTTGAACGGACCCCGGCGACCAATCTCGACACCTGCGACCGTGAACCGGTCCATATGATCGGAATGATCCAGAAGGGCACCGGCCTGCTGGTTCTGGACCATACCGATGGCCGCATCGTTGGCGTGTCAGAAAACCTCCATGAAATCATCGGCATGCCAGCTGACGCCTTGCTTGGCGCGGGTATCGAGACCGTTTCGGAGGATATCGCCGGGCAGCTGGCCGAACTGACGGACAGCCCGCACATATCCCACGAAATCCTTGATGCGCAGTTTGAGGCGGATGGCGCTGTCTATGATGTCGTCACCCACACGCACGCGAGCCGCCGCTTTGTCGAGTTCATCCGCAACGAAGCGCCGTCGGCGTCCCTGGTGCGGAAACGGATGCGGCGCTGCGGGTCGGCCTGTTCGCAGATCATGGGCGCTGTGACCTTCGAGGAGGCGATGCAAGTCGCCGCCAATGCGGTGCGCGATCTGACAGGCATGTCCCGGGTCAAGATCTACCGCTTCCTGCCCGACTGGTCAGGTTCAACAATCGCGGAATCGCGGGACGACCGGATGGAGTCGATGCTGGGAATGCACTTTCCCGATACCGATATCCCCAAACAGGTCCGGGAGCTGATGACCATCGTGCCCTACCGGTTCGTGGGGTCGGTTCAGGACGAAAACGTGGCAATCCGCGCGCTGGCCGGTCACGCCGGCGAGCTGGACATGACCTGGTCGATGGGGCGCGCAGTCTCTGCGATGCACACCGCCTATCTTCGCAACATCGGGGCGTTCTCGTCATTTTCCTGCAGTCTGATGGACAAGGGCAAGCTGTGGGGCCTGATCGCCTGCCACCACGTCGACGAGGCGATTGTGCCTTCGGACAGCTGGGCCCTGGCACAGGAAATCGGAACCGCGCTGATGCTGCGCTACGACCAGGCGCAACGCACGGAAACCGCGGACATGATCTCGCAGCTGCGGCGGATCGAAAGCAACTTTGCGGCCGAACTGCGCCAGACCGGCGACGTTGAGGACGTGATCAAAACGCTTGTCCCGGTGCTGCAGAAATTCCTGCGCGCCGACGGGTTCGCCTTTCAGTACGGGCTTAACCTGCACACATCCGGCGAAACGCCGCCGCCGGAGTTCATCCGAAATCTGATCCGTTGGACCAAGGACAATCTGACTGGGGAGGATCAGTTTCAGACGATCTCGCTGCAGTCGATCTATCCGGACTCGGCGCCCTATAAGGACGTCGCCTGCGGGGTGCTGGTGCAGCCGATTGTCGTGCACCGGGTCTGCCAGCTCATCTGGTTCCGCGGGCCGATCACGCAAAAGGTGACCTGGGCCGGGCGCCCGGATGCCAAGATGGTGGCGGATGAAAAGACGGGTGTCACCCTGGGGCCGCGGACGTCGTTCGACAAATGGGTCGAAGAGCATAGCGACCAGAGCCTGCCCTGGGAGGAGGCTGAGCTGCAGGCCGCGCGCGAAATCTTCCAGGAGTTTCTGGACATCATCTCTTCCCAGTTGCTGCTGAAGGAGGAAAACTCATCGCTGCGCCGCTTTGCGCATATGGCGGCGCATGACCTCAAGGCGCCGCTGCGGGGCATAAGCTCGGCGCTGCAATGGATGGAAGAGGATGAGGCCGACCCCGCAAGCGTTGAAGAGCACCGCCACCTGGCCGCGCAGCAGGCGAAAAAGCTGCAGCGCCTGACCGAAAGCCTGCTGGAACTCGCCGTCCTGCAGGAGCAAAAGCCGAAAATGGTGACTGTGGACCTGGGCCTGCTGGCGCAGCAAGCGATTGAGCTGCTGGGGCATGACATCGCGGCGGCGGATGCCGAGGTCCGGATAGACGGCCTGCCGTCCTGCGTCGCCGCGCCGGACCTGCTGATCCGGGTGTTCCTGAACCTGATCGGAAATGCGCTTAAATACGGCCGCTCTGCGGACCGGCCGCTTCGGATTGCGGTCTCGTCAGAGGATGACGGCAGCTGGCACCGCATTGTGATTAAGGACAACGGCCCCGGCATCCCGCCGCAATACGCGGAGCGGATTTTCGAGCCGTCCCAGCGGCTGGTGACAGATGACAAGGCCGAGGGATCCGGCTTTGGCCTTTCGATCTGCGCCGAGATCGTCAAGTTGCACAACGGGCGCATCTTTGCCGACAAGACCTCCGAGACCGGCGCGCGGTTTGTCATGGAGTTGCCGAAAGCTCCGCTGCAATGACGCGCCCGAAGGACGCCGCCCGGCGATCCGCGCGCGTGTGGCTTCGTGAGGCCACGCACCGTCTGCATCTGGACCTGCACAAGCATCCGCTCTACCGGCGCTTGCCGGAACCGGATCTGACCTGCCAGGAACTGAGGGCAACCGCGGCAATAACCTATTCAGCCGCGGCGGTGGTCGAGTCCAGCCGGGCCAGCCGGCAGATCTGGCCGGAGATTTCTTTGTCGGACCATCTTCAGGACCTGGCGAGGGATCTGGGTGATCAGGCGTGCCTGCCGCCGCCGCAGGGACAAGCGCATCTGACAACCGAAGCGGGCCTGCTTGGCGCGCTTTACGTCATTCATGGCTCCGCATTCGGGGCTGCCTCGCTCGCCAAGTCTGTCAGGCGCGCTGTGCCCTCGGCTCCCCGGTCCTTTCTTATGCCCCGCAACACGGAGGCCTGGCAGTACCTGTGCCGGCTGCTTGATGCGGTCCCGGCGGCCGAGTTGCCGCTGCTTGCGCAGGGTGCCAAGGAAGTCTTCCGCAATTACAAGCTGCTCGCCGATTTCCAGCTGGAGATTTGCCGGGCCGCCATTCCCTCCGGGGCTACTAAAATCCCGCCCGCCAGCCGCCAAGCCTGGCAACCGGCCTCAAGGTAAGCGTCGGCTGCGGCCGGTCTGCCGGAACGGGGCCAAGCGCAGCTGCGTCTTCAGTCTGTAAGCCGCCTGTCCGGATCCAGGTTGCGCGCCGGGACCCCGGTCTGTGGCCCGAAGCGGCGGGCTTTTGATCCCGGCGGTGCAGGGCGGCCGCCGGACACGCCCGCGGGGCTGCTGCGGCCGGCTGCATCAGGCACTCAGACGCTGCGGGGCAGCGTGACGGGTTGCGGGGCCGGCAGCGCCCAGATCGAAGCTGCCGACAATCCCTGTCAGGCTGTGGGATTCGTTCTGCAGCAGCTGGCTGGCCGCCGCGGCTTCTTCTGACATGGCCGCGTTCTGCTGGGTCATGCTGTCAAGCTGATGCATGGCGCCATCAATCTTCTCCAGCCCGCGGGACTGGGCGCGCACGCCGTCAGCAATGTCGGTAACCAGGCCGGACACCGCCGACACCTGCTCGATGATGCTGGTCAGGGCATCGCCTGCACGGCCGACCATTGAGACCCCATTGGCCACATGCTCCTCGCTGGCGCTGGTCAGCCCCTTGATCTGCCCGGCCGCGTTGGAGGCTCGCTGCGCCAGGGCCCGCACTTCGGAGGCGACCACGGCAAACCCGGCTCCGGCCGGACCCGCCCGCGCGGCCTCTACCCCGGCGTTCAGCGCCAGCAGGTTGGTCTGGAAGGCAATGTCGTCGATCATGTTGATGATCTTGGAGATTTCCGACGAGGCTTCCTGAATTTGGTCCATCGCCTCCACCGCTGACGTCACCACCTCGGTGCTCTGTTCCGCCTCGCTGCGGGCGCCGCGCATGGTTTCATCCATCTTGCCCGCCCGTTCCGCGGTCGAGCGGATGCCTTCCGTCAGCTCGCGGATCGCGCCGGCGGTTTCCTCCAGCGTCGCCGCCTGGCTTTCGGTCCGGTGCGCCATTTCCGTGGCGGCGCCGCGCTGCTCTTCGGAGAAACGGCCGACATTCTCCGCAGCGCCGACAACCTGAGCCATTGAACTGCGCAGTTTCTCGAGGCTGCGGTTGAAGTTTTCCCGCAGCGCCTCGTACTGGACCGCAAACGGGGCCTGAATGTCACAGGCCAGGTTGCCGCGCTGCAATTCGGACAGCGCCGCGCTCATGCTGTCGACCACCGCCGCGGTATGGCGCGCCGCCTCCACCTCGCGCGCGGCGGCCTCGTCTGCGTCTTTCAGCTTGCCGCGGAAGCTGTCGAGGCTTCGCGCCAGGTCGCCCAGTTCGTCGCCGCGGTCGCGGCCGCTGATTGCAGTCTCGTAATTGCTGTCCGCCAGCGCATTGGTGGCTTCGCGCAGCGCGTGGATCGGCCGGGTGACGCTGCGGGCCGCAAGCCAGGATACGCCAATGGCCGCCAGCAGCGCCGCGCCGATCAGCCCGGCGGCCGTCAGGCGGATCCGCTCGACCACGGCAAAGGCGGTATGCTCATCCGTTTCCAGCACCAGTGACCAGTCAAACCCCGGCAGATCCAGCGGCATCACCAAGGCTAAGGCGCGCTCGCCAAGCGAGGAGGCCACGCCTTCGAACTGGCCGGCTTCCCGTGCCCTGGCGGCCTGGATCTGCGGTGTGTCCGGCATTGCCTGCAGCACCGGGAACAGCCCTGCCGCGGACGACGGGCTGCGGGCCAGACCATCGCTGCTGACCACAAAGATATTCTGATGGCTGCCGCCCGACAGGTTGCTGGTCAGCGCGTTGACAACCCCCGCCGTTCCCAGCTGCACCGCGATCACCCCGACCACCTCCTTGCGTTTGGAGAACACCGGGGCGGCCATGAAGGCTGCGACGCCCTCTGCGCTGTGGCTGTAGGCGGCATAATCCGCTGCCACAACGGTGCCGGCCTCGGCCTGCAGGGCGGCCTGAAACACCTGGGCCAGCCCGCTGTCCGAACCAGGCTGAATATCCGTCAGGAAATCGCCCTGCTTTTTCACCGAATACACCACCTGCCCCTTGGCGCTGATCAGGTAGAGGTCCTGATAGCCGTTGAGGCGCAGGCTTTGCAGAAAGGTGGGGTGATAGGTGGTATGCGACTGGTTGTAATAGCTGCCGTCGCCTGCGTCCGTCAGTTCCTCCCGCTGGTCCGCGGGATGCGGGTTCGCCTCTGCGTAGGTCTGTTTCAGATAGGCGACGGGGTCGTCTTCCTCGACCATGCCGATCACCCGCTCGAAGTTGCCGATCGCCCGGAACACGGCCGGCTGTCCGGCCAGGCTCGACACATCTGACCGTGCGGCCTTGATCAGGAACTCCAGCGCCTGGGCGCCGGACTTGGCCTCAATCTCCTGCGCGGCAAAGGCGTTTTCCCGGATGCTGCGCTCTGCCATTGAATAGACCAGCAGGGACACGGTGACGAGAAACGCGCCCGTCAGCGCCACCATGATCATCGGCAGTTTCAGTTTCAGCGGCAGTTTCGTGGTCCGGGGCATTGGCGAAAGTCTCCTGCAATCGGCGTCGCGCCCTGGTCTGAGAGGGGCGCATACAGGAGTGTTAATCAGCAAAGTCCTGAAAAAGTGTGTACCGCAATGGCACCATAAATGAAGTTTTCCGGAAATGAGTGGAAATTTATGCCGCAAATTTGAAGTGCGGCAGAATGCGCAGAACAGGAGGTGATACCCTATATTATTATCGGCATTCCGTTTGCATCTTTTCGAAACGTCCGGAGGATGGTGACGCAAAACGGCTAGTCTGGTCATATTCAGATTTGATGATCTTGCAAAAGCAGTCCGCGGAGACTGGGGGCCGGCGGATAGGCTGCGGCTGCGCAAGGGGTAACCTTCTGGCGGATGCTTGTTTGCAGTCGGCATCGTTAAGGGGGCGAACATTGCCGCGGGTCTGGCCAAGAGTGGCCGCCGGGCGCAGGCCTGCGTCACTGATGCCTGCGCCCAAGCGCGGGCCGTTTGATTGTCCGGGCTGGTGCAGCGCGGAGGTGACCGCTGGCAGCAGCAGGCGGGGCTGGGCTGCGGTTTAAAAATCCTGCCAGAGATTGCGGGCGGCGGCTGCCGCCGCTGCAGGGGCCGGGCTGGCCTGGACCTCCCAGGTGTCCTCCCCGTGCGCCGTTGGCGGAGGCGGAGCGGCGGGTGCGGCGGCAGGGGCCGCCTGACCGTCTGCGGCCTGGAACCCGGCAACCAGTTCTGCCAGTTTGGTGGCATCGGAATTCAGCATGTGGCCCGCCGCAGTGGCCTGTTCCACCATTGCGGCGTTCTGCTGGGTCACCTGGTCCAGCTGGGTGACGCCGGCGTTGATTTCACTCAGCCCGGTCGATTGTTCCGCCGCACCTTGGGCGATGCCGGAGACCAGCTGGGCAATCTGTGTCACCCGCTCGACGATGCTCTGAAGCGCGCCGCCGGCCTTGCCGACAAGATCGACACCCTGCTGCACGTGTCTGGAGCTGTCCCCGATCAATGTCTTGATCTCCGTAGCGGCATCGGCAGACCGCTGCGCCAGGGCCCGCACCTCAGAGGCGACTACGGCAAAGCCCTTGCCGGCCTCGCCTGCGCGCGCCGCCTCGACGCCTGCGTTGAGCGCCAGCAGATTGGTTTGAAACGCGATATCGTCAATCACGCCGAGGATCTTGGAAATCCGGTTCGAGCTCTGCTCAATTTCTGCCATTGCGGCGACGGCGTCCTGCACAACCCCGTGGTTGCCCTCTGCCTCGGTGCGGGCTTCCTCCATGGTGGCCTCGACGCTGCGGGCGCCCTCGGCGGCGGATTTCACCGATGCGGTCAGCTGGTCCAGTGCCGCGGCGGTCTGCTCCAGAGTTGCAGCCTGGCTCTCGGTGCGGTGCGACAGGTCGTCGGAGGCCTGGCTGATTTCTGCGGCGCCGCTGCGGATGCTGCTGGACGCCTCGACAACCTGGGCCACGGTGGAACTCAGCGTTTTGGCAGTCAGGTTGAAGTCCTTGCGCAGGCCGTCGTGTTCCTCCGGGAAGGGGCCGCTGATCTGATATGTGAAATCGCCCTTGGACAGGCGCGACAACCCGGTGCGCAAGGCATCGACCACATCCTGCTGCTGCTGTTGGCGGAGCGTCCCGCCGTGCTGCTCTTGCGCGGACCGGGCCGCTTTCAAGCCGTTCTGCATCTCCGCAATGGCACGGCCGATTGCGCCGATTTCGTCCTTACGGCCTGCTTCTCCGATCACACGATCCAGTTCGCCGGCGTTGACAGCCTCGATGGCGGCGCGGATCTGCTTGAGGGGGCGGATGACCGGGCGCACCGCAAGGGCAACCGCCGCCAGCAGGATCGCGCCTGCAAGTGTCAGAGCGGCGAGAATCCATCGTGCGATGGCGGCAGACGCCATCAGAGAGCCGGTGATGTCCTGCCGGAGTTCGATGACTACGGGTACGTCCGCGTCCCCTGCCGCGATTCGGCCGGCTGCGGCAGCCCGCAGCAAGGTTTTCCCGTCGCGGGTCACGACACGGGCATATGAGCCTTCGGGATTGCTGCTCAGATGATCCGAGGCTGCCTGCATGAACCCATCCATCTCCGGGCCGGCCAGCCCGGGAACGGGACTGGCGCTGTAGACGGAGAGGGAGCCCGGGACGCCGCCGGTCAAGGCGCCTGAGGCGCTTGCGTCCGCGCTGACATTGCGGGGGTCATTCCCCACGACCGTTTTTATCTGATTGAGCGCATGCACAGCGCCATCTGTTGCGGCCGCAACAGTGTTGCGTTCGATGGCCCGCGGAATGAGGAGCCAGCCTGCCGCCAGGCACAGCATCAGAACCGCGGCAACCGGGATGGTCAGTCTGAACAGCAGGGACTTGGAACCGTTACCCATAAAACACTCCGCAGCAAACTCACCACTGTTTGCGCCGCACAGGTACGGCGCCCGGCCCGCGCCGCAAGGCCGCGGAACTGCCGGTAGGTTGCAAGAGTGTTTCGCGGATGCCCTAAAGATCCGGTAACGGCAGCCGCGCCTGCCCGCCGGATCGCGTTAAAAGAGCAGAAAATCCGGCCTTGCGAACGACGGTTCAGGTCATCTCCGTCGCTGCACGGTTCCGGCGCCGCCTGGCGTGCGCCCGCACGGGGGTGGCGGCACAATTGCAAGGAAATTTGACGAAACAAGTTGTCAAATCCGCCGCGCCGGTCAAAAACTCGGCCATGGATGATAAAGACCACGACATTCTGCGGCTGATACAGTCCAACGCGCAGCTGACTGCTGAGGCGATCAGTCAAGAGGTGGGGCTGTCCGCGCCCGCGGTTCAGAAACGGCTGAAAAAGCTGCGGGACTCCGGGGTGATCGAGAAGGAAATCGCCATCCTCTCCCCGGCCCGGCTGGGGCGGGAGATGACCGTGATTGTCCAGGTAGTGCTGGAGCGGGAAAGCCGGATGCATCTGGATGCCTTCAAGCGCAAGATGTGCAAGGCGCCGCAGGTGCAGCAGTGCTATTACACCACCGGTGAGGCCGATTTCATCCTGATGGTCATCGTCAAGGACATCAAGGAATACGAGGCCTTCACCCAGGAGCATTTCTTTGATGAATCCAACGTCAGCCGCTTTACTTCCTCGGTGGTGATGGACCGGGTCAAGGTGTCCTTGGACATTATCTGACCGCCCGCTTCAGCGTTACTCCTTGGGGGGCGGGACTGAGTGGGCCGCAACCAAAGTGTCCAGGAACAGCTTGGTGATCCGGTTCATCGCCGGGCGCTTGCGGGTGACGGCGGCAAATTGGGATCTGTAGGAAATGGACTCCGGAAGCACTTTCCTCATCATGCCGCTGCGGACAAATTCGTCGGCCAGATGGTCCGGCAGGAACCCCAGGTAGCTGCCGGACATAACGAGGATCGCCAGCGCCTGTTCGTTCTGCACTTTGGCGGCGCGGCGGAAGCCGAGAGTCTGGCCGACAAACAGGTTGGGGGAGTTCACCCGGATGCCGGCGTAATTCGCCGCCTGCACATCCGCAAGACTGAGGCTGGAGTGGTCGCAATCCATGAACGGATGCCCCTTGCCGCAGTACAGGAACATGTCCTCGCCATAAAGCGGCGCGTAGTCCAGACTGGGGGAAGGCCGGTGCAGCGCCAGGATGCCGACATCAATCTTGCCGCCGATTACATTGGTTTCGATCACATTGGGCGGCTCCAGCGACAGGTCGATCTCAACCGCGGGGGCGGCCTTGTTAAAGGCGCGGATGGCTCCGGCGACATAGGCCTCGGGGTTGGAAGCGCATTGATCGAACAGCGCAATGCGCAGCGTGCCGGCCAGCTGCTGCTTGATTTCATTCACTTCCGCCCGGAAGTCGGCAACCGACACCAGAAGGGCCTCTGATGATTTCAGCACTTTGCTGCCCTCATCGGTCAGTGAAAACCCGGCCGGGCCGCGGTTGCACAGCTTCAGATCCAGCCGCAGCTCCAGATCCGCGATGTATTTGGAAATCGTGGATTTGCCGATGTTCAGCTCAGTTTCCGCCGCCGCCAGGCCGCCGCTTTCGGCCACGGCCTTGAACACGCGGAGCAATTTCAGATCGGCATCGGCAACATGCTGGAGGTGGGACTTGCGGTTCATCTATAGGTTCGTGATATGTGAAACTTTGCTTTCAAAAGTTTACATTCAAGAAACAAAGAACGCAATGTAGCTTCCCGCAGACCAAGGACGGATCGGACTGGCAATGACGCTGTGGAGGGCGGGCCAGCGCGCGCCTTGGACCCCAGAATGACAATACGGGAGGATATTATGTCATTTCTCAAGAAGGTCTGCACGCTGACCGCAGCCGTTTCTGCCGCCGCGATGCTGACGACCGGTGCGGTATCCGCCAAAAACTTCAAGATCGCCGTGGGCGACAGCGCGGGCAGCTCGCAGGAAGGCACCGGCAAATTCTTTATCGAAGCACTGGAGGAAAAATCCGGCGGCAAGCACACTGGCACCATGTTCCTGAACGGCCAGCTTGGCTCCGAGCAGGACACCGTGAACGAGGCTGCAATCGGCACCCTGGACATGTCGCTGCTGGCAATCAATAACGTCACCCCGTTCTCGCCGACCGTTGGCGTATTTACCTTGCCCTATGTCATCCTGAGCCTGGAAGACGCCGAGAAACTGACCCAGGGCCCGATTGGCCAGGAGCTGACCGAAAACACCATCCGGGACGCAGGCGTGCGCATCCTGGCGTGGACCTATACCGGCTTCCGCCGTCTGACCAACTCCAAGAAGCCGGTTACCACAGTTGCCGACCTGCAGGATCTGATCATCCGTGTTCCCAAGAACGAGATCATGATCGAAACCTACAAGTCCTGGGGCATCAACCCGACCCCGATGGCCTGGTCCGAGACCTTTACCGGCCTGCAGACCAAGGTGGTCGACGGTCAGGACAACCCTTACACCACCATCAACTCCATGAAGTTCTACGAAGTGCAGGAATATGTGACCAACCTGCGCTACATCTTCTCGATCGAGCCGCTGATTGTCTCTGAGGCGGTGTTCCAGGACCTGTCCGAAGAAGACCAGCAGATCCTGATCGAAGCGGGCAAGGAGGCCACCCTGAAATCGGCCCAGTACCTGCGCGACATCGAAGCCGAGATCAAGGATGAACTGGTCGCCAAGGGCATGCAGATCGACGATCCGGAAAATGACGAGGCGGAGTTCATCAAGCTGGCAACCGAAGCCGTTTGGCCGAAGTTCTATGACTCCATCGGCGGCGTTGAGAAAATGAATGCGGTGCTGACCGCCATCGGCCGCGACCCGGTTCAGTAAGCCTCTGGCAAACCTATAAAAAAAACGAAGCAGCGCTGCGGCGCTGCTTCGCACAGGGGAGGAGTGCATCATGTTCTGGAAATTTCTGGACAATATAGAAAGCTACATCTGCCGCCTATTGCTGTCCGGCTTTGTCATTCTGCTGTTTGTGCAGATCGTCTCACGCGAGGTGTTCGGCCATTCATTCTCGTGGATCGAGGAGCTGTCGGTCTACATGTTCGTCTGGTTCGTCTACTTCGGGGCCTCTTATGCGGCGCTGAAGGGGGCGCACAACCGGGTCACTTTCCAGTTCAAATTCCTGCCCTCGGGGTGGATCAAGTACATTGAGGCCTTTGCCGACCTCTTCTGGCTGTTCTTCAACTGTTACTTCCTGTGGCTGGCCACCGATTTTGTCTTCAACAAGATGAACAAGTTCTGGAAGTCGCAGACCTTGGGCATCGAGATGAAGTACATCTACATGGTGCTGCCCATCGCCTTTGCCCTGATGACGATCCGCATTCTGCAGGTGAATTACCGCAAGCTGATCCGCGGCGAAGACATCCACGATCCCGACCAGATCGACCTTGATGAAATCAAGGCCGCCGCTGGCGCGGACAACCGCACGTAACCGGGAGGGACAGGACTATGGAAACCGAAATCGTCACGATCCTGTTTGGATCCTTTTTGCTGCTGCTGCTTTTGGGCGCGCCGATCACCGTTGCGCTGGGGGTGTCGTCGCTGATCTCGTTCCTCTATCTGGACGAAAACCCGATCAAATTCGTGCAGATCGCCTTTACCTCTGTCGGGTCGTTCCCGCTGATGGCGCTGCCTGCCTTTATCCTGGCCGGTGCGCTGATGGAGGCCGCGGGGATCTCCAAGCGCCTGATCAACGTGGCCGAAAGCCTGGCGGGACCGTTCACCGGCGGGATTTCCGCCGCAACCGTGATGGCCTGCCTGTTCTTTGGCGCCATCTCCGGCTCCGGCCCGGCCACCACCGCGGCCGTCGGCATGCTGATGATCCCGGCCATGATCAACCGCGGTTACGAAAAGGGTTATGCTTCTGCTATCACGGCGTCCTCCGGCGGCCTGGGTATCATCATTCCCCCGTCGATCCCGATGGTGATCTTCGGCATCGCGGCGCTTGGCTTTACGGCACCGCCCGAAGCGGTCGAGAAGTTCGGCACCTTCCAGTCGGTTTCGATCTCGAAACTCTTCATTGCCGGCTTCGTGCCTGCCTTCCTGATCGCCACCAGCCTGCTGATCCTGAACTTCTTCATGTCGAAGAAACGCGGGTACAAAGGATCTGCCGATGGCTGGTCAATCCGCAATGTCGGCTGCGAGATGTACCGCGGGTTCTGGTCGCTGATGGCACCACTGGTCATCCTGGGCGGTATCTACACCGGGTTCTTCACCCCGACTGAGGCGGCCATCGTGGCGATCTTCTATACCCTGGTGGTTGGCGTCTTTATCTACCGCGAACTGACCTGGTCGTCGCTGTTCCAGTCGCTGGAAGCCACGACCTGGCTGACGGGCCGCGTGCTCTTGATCCTGTTCACCGCGACCGTGTTCGGCCGCCTGCTGGTGGAAAACCAGATCCCGGCGCTGATTGCGGACAGCATGCTGAGCTTTACCCAGAATCTCTATGTGATCTGGGCGCTGATCATCTTCTTCCTGCTGTTTGTCGGCATGTTCATGGAGACGCTGGCGACGATCCTGATCCTGGTGCCAGTGATGCTGCCGGTGGCTTACTCGGTGGGTATCGACCCGATCCATTTCGGCGTGGTGATGGTCTGCACCCTGGGCATCGGCTTCCAGACGCCGCCCTTGGGGGAGAACCTGTTCATCGCTTCGGGCATCTCCAACATCTCGATCGAGACGATCTCGCTGCGCGCCCTGCCCTTTGCGGCGGTGAACACGATTGCGATCTTCATCATCGCCTTCTTCCCGGAACTCTCGCTGTGGCTGCCGCGGCTGTTCGGCTATTGATCAGAAAGGATCCGATATGAAACCGATGATCACCAGCATCCTGTTTGCCACCGATCTGTCGCATAACTCCACCCTGGCGCTGCGGCATGCCGCCAGCCTGGCCCATGCGACCGGGGCGGAAATCCATGTGCTGCATGTGAATGAGCCGATTTCCGAGGATGCCCGCATCACCTTTGAGATGTTTGTGCTGAACGAAGAGACCCGCAAGTCCGCGGCCCGGCGGCGGCATGAGATGGTCAAGCAGATCCTGGCCGAGCGGCAGGCGCGGTTCTGGGCGTCTTTTGAAGGCGACGAGGCCAAGATCCGCGATCAGGTCACCTCTGTCGAGGTGACCGACGGCCACCCGGCAGAGGTGATCCTGCGCCGCTCGGTCGAACTGGGCTGCGATCTGATCGTGCTGGGCGCCCATGACCACGGGTTTTCCCACACCTTCCTGGGCACCGTGGCCAAGCGCGTCCTGCGCCGGTCGCAGATCCCGACGCTGGTAGTGCCCTACCAGAACGGCGAAGACGAGGACTGATCCTCCCCGCGGGCGGCAGCCCCCTGGCCGCCTGCGAAAGGCCATCCCTGCAGAAGGTCTCAACCCTTTGCAGGGATGGTTCTGACGTCCGGGTGCAGGTTTTCGTAGGGGAAGGTTCCCAGATCGCAGGGAAACACACCGGGAGCGGCAACCGGATAGACCGCGCTGGCAACGGGCTCGAAGTCGGCGCGGAAATGGGCGGTGCTTTTCACGCAGACCGTGCGGTATGCGGCGGGGTCCAGTCCGATATGGGTGAAATGCGCCAGATCCAGGCATTGGTTGCGGATACTGGTGACGACAAGGGTGATACCCGCCTGTGTCCCGTGCAGTTTCAACACCGCCGTGAGGCCCAGCGTCGCGGTCCCGCCGCCGTACATTTCCCCGGTGTAACGGCAGCTGCCGCCGCCTAGCGCAACCACCTGAAATTCAGCGTCAAACGGCTGGTCTCCCGCCGCGCCGGAACGCCCGCCAAGGGCGATGCGGAAGACGCTGCCCTGTCCCGCCTCATGCGCCGCTGCGGCGGCCTGGGGATCATGGAACAGGCCCATCAGCACGTCTTGCGCTCCGGCGTTTGCCAGCGCCGCCAGCAGCCCGGTGGTGTCAGAGGTGCCGCCCGCGCCGGGGTTGTCCTGCACGTCGGCCAGCACCACCGGCTTGCGCGTGCGCGGCTGGCAGGCGGTCTCTGCCGCTTGTCCGGGCGTCAGCATCGGGTGGTCCGAGTGCGCTTCCATCCTTTCGAACAGTCCGGCGATATGGTCCGCCGCCCGCGCTGCGGCGGCGGCAGCCCGGGCATAGGCGACGCAGGAGGGCCGGGTGTCCGGGAAATCCGCCGCGGTGAACCCCAGCGCGATGTCCGCCAGAACACCCGCCTGTTCCAGCGGCGGCAGCGCGTCATAGAGCTCCCGCCCCGGTGTGGCGCCGGTATACTGCGCGTGCAGCGGGATCAGGTAGTCCATCTGCCGGAATGCCTTGTGCAGCGTCCCGCCCGCCAGCAGGTGCCGCAGCACCGGCACGCAGCGGGCACCGGTTTCGGCCATATCCAGATGCGGATAGGTGCGGTAGATCGCGATGTAGTCTGCCAGCTCCACCGAGGCGGCTGAAATATTGGCGTGCAGGTCGAGACTGACCGCGATGGGCAGCCCCGGCCCGGCCCAGGCGCGCAGCCGCCGCAGGATTTCGCCTTCGCCGTCCGGGTGGCTTTCGGTCACCATCGCCCCGTGCAGATCAAGAAAGATGCCATTGAGCGGCCCGGCAGCGTGCAGCCCGTCCAGGATCTTGGCGCAGATGGTGTCAAATGCGTGATCGGTCACATGCGCCGAAGGTTCCGCCGCGCACCACAGGATGGGGGCCAGCTCCATCCCGGCTTCCTCCGCCGCCTTGGCAAATCCCGCGATGGGCAGGTTCATGCCGCGGGTTTCGCGGATCACCGCGTCCCCGTCCAGCATGGCGGGCCAGGAATCCGCCATCTCGAACTCTGCCAGCCCGGCCTTGGTGGTGCCGAAGCAGTTGGTTTCATGCTGAAAGCCTGCAATGGCGATCCGCGGTTTGGCCTGCATCAATTCTGCTCCTGCGCCCAGACGGTCCGCCCGCGGCGGATGGTGCGGGTGACTTTGGTGGTGTCGATCAGGTCCGGATCGTCAAGCGGATTGCGGTTCAGCACCGCAAAATCCGCCAGTTTGCCGGGTTCGATGGAACCGCGGGTGTCTTCCTGAAACACCTGCCAGGCGGCCTCGATGGTCTGGGCGCGCAAGGCTGACAGGGTGCTGATCCGCTGCGCCTCGCCCAGCCGCCGTCCGCTGGCGGTCAGCCGGTTCACCGCGCAATGGGCCAGGTGGATCGGCCGCGTCGGCGTGACGGATGCGTCGTTGTGGATGGTGTAGCGCACGCCGTAACGCTCAGCCGAGGCGCAGGGGGAAATCCGTTCCGCCCGCTCCGGCCCCAGGAAGGTATCGTAATGGCGGTCGCCCCAGAAATGCACATGTGCCGGGAAGAAACTTACGGTGATGCCGAGCTTCGCCATCTGCTGCAATTGGTCGTCGCGCAAGGCTTGCCCGTGGATGATGGTGTGGCGGTGATCGGCGCGCGGGTTGTCCTTTAGCGCCGCCGCCACCGCGTCGATGAACATCTGCGCACCTGCGTCGCCGTTGCAGTGGCAGTGGATCTGAACGCCCAGATCATGCAGTTTTTTCACCTCGCGCCGGTGTTCGGCAGCATCCGCATAAGGCATCCCGCAGGGGTGCGCCGGATCCACCGGCTTGTGGTAAGGCGCGCTGAGCAAGGCGGTCTGCAATTGGAACGCCCCGTCGGTGAACAGCTTGCGCGGCCCAAGAGTGAAATGCGGGTTGCCAGGCCACTTCAGCGCATCCGGGCCGCGGCTCAGCTCAGGCTCCAGTTCCCCGATTGGCAGCAGCATCAGGTCATAGCCGGGGTCCTGATCGGCTGGCAGCGAGGCGAAATGCTCCAGCATCGCCCGCGTGGCCCAGGCGTTCTGGGCGTAAGTGACGCCATGCGCCAGGTATTCATCGCGGCAGCTGTCGAACCCGGCCCAGAACCGTTCGCGGTCAATCAGGAAATCGGTATCGCCCATCTCTCCCATCGCTGACAGGCCTTCGATCAGCCCGGTCAGCGCGCCGGTCTCCGGGTTGCGTCCAAATCGCCCGCCCAGAGGGTCCGGCGTGTCGCGGTTCACGCCGTGGCGCTTCAGCGCCAGCGAGTTTGCAGATCCGTTGTGGCCTGAGGCATGGATCACCCAGATGGGATGTTCGTTTGAGACATTGTCCAACTCGGCGCGTGTGGGCATCCTGACCTCGGCAATGGCGGTATTGTCGAACAGCACCCCCATCACCCATTCCCCCGCAGGGGTTTCCGCTGCTTTGGCCCGCAGCCGGTCCAGCGCGGTGGGGATGTCAGGGCAGTCGCCACTGGGGGCAGAGGCGAGGTTGACCCGGAACAACCGGATGAAGCCGGGATCGGGGAAATGCCCGTGCGGGTCGATGAAGGCGGGGATCAGGGACTGGCCTTGCAAATCCACCTCATGAGTGCCCGCAGGCATCTGCGCGCGCAGTTCACCCTCGGCGCCAACAGCGCGGATAGCTTCACCTTCGGTCAGCACCGCCTGGGCGCAGGAATTGGCCGCGTCCATCGTCAGGACAGCGCCGTTGAAATACAATGTGCTGGTCATGGTCTTTCAGATTTTGAGGGGTTTCGAACGGGGCCGTCAGTTTAGCGGTGCCAAGCAGCGCAGGCCGTGGCCGTTTTCGGTCTCCCACCGCGGGGTTTGCATGCAGATGTCCTGGGCAAACGGGCAGCGCTCGCGGAACTCGCAACCCTTGGGGCGGCGCAGCAGGCTGGGCGGCTCGCCCTTCAGGGCAATGCGTTCCAGCCGGGCGTCGGGGTCGGGTTCCGGGTTCGCCGACAGCAGGCAGCGGGTATAGGGATGGCGGGGCTCCTTGAAGATCGCCTCGGTGGTGCCTTCCTCGACCAGCCGGCCCAGGTACATGATGCCCATCCGGTCGGCCACGTGGCGCACGACGTTCAGGTTGTGGGTGATGATCACCATTGCCAGCCCCAGCCGTTCACGCAGGTCGTTCATCAGATTCAGAAGCTCCCCCTGCACCGACACGTCCAGGCCCGCGGTGGGCTCATCCGCCAGGATCAGCTTGGGCTCCAGCGCCAGCGCGCGGGCGACGCCCACCCGCCGCGCCTGCCCGCCCGACAGCTGATAGGGATAGCGGTCGGCGAAATGCGCAGGCAGGTTCACCATCTCCAAGAGGCGCTTGGCCTCGGCGGCCAGATCGCGGTCCTTCATGCCTTGGATGCGGTAGGGCTCGGTGATCAGGCTGCGGATCGTGAGGCGCGGCGACAGCGAGCCGACCGGGTCCTGGAACATCATCGCGATGTCCTTGCGCAGGGGGCGCAGTTCCCGTTCCGAGGCGCCGCGGATCTCCCGGCCCTCGAATTTCACAGATCCCTCCTGCGCCGGCGCCAGCCCGGCAATCGCGCGGATCACCGTGGTCTTGCCGGAGCCGCTCTCGCCCACCAGCGCATAGGTTTCGCCGGGTTCGACGGTGAAGCTGACACCGGCCAGCACGTTGACCGGTCCATAGCTGGTCTTGAGGTTGTTTACATCCAGCAGGCTCATTCCGCGGCCTCCTTGTGGTTCAGCCAGCAGGCGGCGTGGTGGCCGTCCTTCAGCTGTGTCAGCGGTGGGACTTCTGCCGCGCAGCGCGGCATGGCCTGGTCGCAACGGTCGCGGAAGATGCAGCCGCCGGGCAGGTTGGCCAGATCCGGCACCTCGCCCGGGATGGTGGGCAGCACGCGGGCACGCTCCTTGATGTGGCCCGGGTCGCAGTCGATCAGGCGGCGGGTGTAGGGGTGCTTGGGATCGTGGAAGATCTCGCGCACCTCGCCGCTTTCGACCACGGCCCCCGCATACATCACCACCACCCGGTCGCAGAGTTCTGCAATCACCCCCAGATGATGCGAGATGAACAGGATGGCGCAGTCGAATTCCTGCTGCAGCTCTTGCAGGCGCTCGATGATCTGCACCTCCAGCGTGGCATCCAGCGCCGTGGTCGGCTCATCCGCGATCAGCAGGTCCGGTTCCGACATCAGCGCCATGGCGATGGCAATCCGCTGCCGCATGCCGCCGGAGAACTCATGCGGGAACTGGTCCAGCCGCGCCTCCGGGTCCGGGATGCCGACGGCACCCAGCATCTGCGCGGCGCGCGCCCGTTTCTCGGCCTTGGACGCCTTGGAGCGGTGCTGGATATCCAGCATCTGCTGGCCGATGGACAGCACCGGGTTGTGGGTCTGCATCGGGTCCTGGAACACGATGGAAATATCGGCGCCGCGCAAGGCCCGCATCCTGCGCTCCGGCAGTTGCAGCAGATCGTCCCCCTTGAACCGCACCTCGCCCTGCCGGAACCGGGTGTTCGGGGCGGTCAGCCGCAGGATCGAGGAGATCAGGGTGGACTTGCCGCATCCCGACTCGCCGACGATGCCGACAATCTCGCCCTTGCGGACGTCGAAGGAGATATCGCGCAAGGCTTTCAAGTCGCCGCGGGCGGTCTCGTAGTCGACGCTGAGGCGGTCGATTTCCAGAAGCGTATCACTCATCTCTGTTTCCTCAGTTTCGGGTCAACCACGTCACGCAGGGACTCGCCCAGGAAGGTGAAGCCCAGCGTTGCCAGGATGATCGGCAGCCCGCCGCCCACCACCAGCCAAGGGGTCTGGCGGATCAGCGAATAGCCGTCTTTCAGCAGCGCGCCCCAGCTTGGCGTCGGCGGTTTCACCCCGAGGCCGAGGAAGGACAGTCCCGCCTCCAGCGCGATCACCGTGGGAATATCCATCGCCGCCAGCACCGCCAGCACGCCAACGATGTTGGGCAGCATGTGCACGCCCAGGATGCGTTTCATGCTGGCGCCCATGGAGCGTTCGGCCAGGATAAACTCTGAATTGCGCAAGGTGAGCGTCTGGGTCCGTGCCACCCGGCCATAGGTCGGGATCGAGGTTGCCATCACCACAAACACCACGGTTTGCAGGCTCGGCCCTACCAGCGCCACCACCGCCAGGGCAAACATCACCGTCGGGAAGGAGCGGATGGTGTCGAAGAACAGCATCAGCAGGTTGTCGAGCCACTTCGGCCCGTAGCCGGCGATCATGCCCAGCGTGAGGCCGATGGCCATGGCGCCGAAGACCGCGGGCAGCGCGACTTTCAGCGCAACCTGACCGCCCATCACGACGCGCGAAAACGTGTCGCGGCCCAGCTGGTCGGTGCCCAGAAGATGCGCGGCGGAGGGGCCTTGCAGGCGGTCCTTGATGTTCATCGCGACCGGATCGTAAGGAACGATCCAGACAGCAAAGATGGCACAGAAAACGATGGTGCCGACGATGATCAGCCCCATCAGCCCCAACGGGTCGCGGGCGACGCCGTGGAGGATCTGGCCCAGCTCGGACCGGGATTTGTGGGTGCGGCCGGGCGCAGCGGCCGGCTGTGTTCCGGATTGAACCTCAGACATTACAGTCTCCTCAAGCCGCCGTGCGGGCGCGGGGATCGAGCCAGGCGTTGATCAGGTCAGCCAGCGCGGTGGACACCACGAACAGGCCGGTCGAAATCAGCACCGATCCCATCACGATCGGGTAGTTGCGGGTGGTGATGCTGTCGATCACCAGCTTGCCCAGGCCGGGGCGGGCAAAGACGATCTCGGCAAAGACGGCGGAGCTGAGCAGAAAGCCCATGCCGACGCCGATTACCGTGACCACCGGCAGGATGGCGATGCGGAGCGCATAAACCATCACAACGCGGCGTTCATGAATGCCGAAGGCGCGGGCGGTGCGGATGTGGCTCTCGCCCATCACCTCCAGCATCGAGGCGCGCACCAGCCGGGCGATATAGCCCACCCAGCTGAGACCGATGGCAAAGGCGGGCAGCACCAGGTGATTGAGGCGGTCCCAGAAACCTTCGCCTGCGCCGATGGCCGGGAACCATTGCAGGTGCACCGCAAAGATCAGCAGCGACAGCAGCGCGACGACAAAGGCGGGCGCGGCGACGAAACTGACGGAAATGGCGGCTGTGATCCGGTCGATCACCGTATTGGGATGCGCAGCCGCATATGCGCCAAGCGCAATGCCAAGCGTGGCGGACCAGGTGATCGACCCCAGGATCAGCCACAGTGTGTGAGGCAGCTGCTGGAATACAATCTCGGTCACCGACCGGCCCGAGAACACATCAATCCCCAGATCGCCCTGCATCAGGTTGCCATAGAAGATCAGCAGCTGTTTCCAGATCGGCTGATCCAGCGCCAGCTCTGCCGTCAGCCGCGCCTGCAGCTCTGGCGTGGCGCGCGGGCCCAGCATGATCTGGACCGGATCGCCGGGGACGGCGCGGATCATCAGGAACATGACGGTGACCGCCACGATCAGGATCAGCAGTGCCAGCCCGAACCGCCGGGTTGCATAAAGTAACATGGCCGCATGGCCCCCTTGTCTTCGCTGTGCGGATGAAAACGGCACGGCTGCGCCGCATTATGCAGCCGTGCCAAGTCAGGCCCGGCGGGAGGACCGGGCCTGAGGGGAGTGTCAGGCCTTGCCGAAGTAGCGCAAGAGCGCCAGCCCGTCAGGCCTCAATGCAGGCACTACTCCGGCGGAATGCACCACTGGCGTCGCCTCATGGGTCAGGAAACGGTAGGCCCCGCTTTCCTCCATCAGGTCCTGCGCCCGCCGGTACATCTCGTCCCGCTTGGCCTGGTCGGTCAGCTGCGCGGCCTCGGCATGGATCTTGTCGAACTCGTCGTTGCTGAACTGTTCCCAATTCCAGTGGCCGACCTGTTCGGTGGTGAACCAGGAAGTCGCGTAATACGGGTCCGGGGTCATCGAGTAGCGGTTCAGCACCAGCTGCAGATCCTCGTTATCCGCGCTGGCCCAGAAGGCGCCGGATTCCAGCACGTTCACCTCTACCGTGATGCCGATCTGCGCCAGTGTCGCCTGGATCACCTGCGCCGCGGTGGTGAAGGTGGTTTTGTTCAGCGTGTCGAGCTTCAGCGTGACGTTGGTTTCACCGGATTCCGCCAACAGGTCCGCGGCCTTGGCAAAATCCGCTTGCGGCGGCACCAGCGATTGCGGTCGGTTCCCGACCAGACCCGGTGCGATGATGCCGGTGGAGGGTTCCACGGCGCCGAAATAGGCCGCTTCCAGGACCGAGGGCACGTCGATGGCATGCTGAATCGCCTGGCGCAGTTTTTTGTTCAGCAGTTTGGGGTGATCCAGGTTCATGCCCAGCCAGGCGTAATAGAGTGACGGGTACTCCAGCAGCGTGCCGCCGTTCGGCACCCCGTCCCGGTAGCGCGCGACCGAGCCGAGTGAGACGCGGGTAAAGTCCAGTTCTCCGGCCTCGAATGCGATCTCGGCGGTGTTCTCGTCGTCGATCGGCAGGATCTCGATCGTGTCCCAGGCGGGGGCTTCGCCCTTCCAGTCCGGGTTGCGCTTCAGCACGGTCTTTTCCTTGGGCGACCAGCTGTCGCGCAAGTAAGGGCCGGATTCTGCCAGCGGATCGGTTGTTGCCTTGCCGCCTGCGGCCTCCCAGGCCTTTTTGGACACGATATTGCCGGTGATATAGGGCAGCGCGATGCTCCACAGCGGGGCAAACGGCTCTTTCAGCACGATGGTGCCTTCACGCTCGCTGGTCACCTCGACATGGCTTAGCGGGCCCATGTCAGGTTTGTTCGGGCTTTCGGTCTCTTCCGCAACGATCCGCTCAAAGCTGAATTTCACGTCTTCGGCGGTCATTGCGCCGAAGCCGTTTGTGAACCCGATGTCATCGCGCAGTGCGAATTTGATGTGGGTTTCGTCGCCTTGCTCGATCATCGCGGCAGCGTCCATCTGCCAGTCCCATTCGCGGCCCGGCTTATACTGGATCAGCTTGTTGTAGATCGAGGCATGGATCTCCTCGTCGATCACACCCTTGGAAAAGGCCGGGTCGATGCTTTGCAGGTCGCCATAGGAGCGCACCCGCAGGGTACCGTCCGCGGTTGCCATCGCGCGGCTGCCCAGGCCCATCGGCAAGACGGCGGCCGCCCCCAGCGCGGTGGCGCCCTTCAGAAAATTGCGCCGTCCCACCGGCGCCTTGGTCCATTCGATCCTCATAGTGTCCTCCCTTGGATCAGATCCACTGAGCCCGCGAACCGGGGCCCTCTCCTGCTGCCGCTCGGTTTGCCGCCTCCACTCTCCAGCCCTCCCGGCCGGACCGCGGCTTGCCATACTCACGCGGCTTGGCTCCAGAAACGCCGGTTTCGCCGGATTCAAAACTGTGCAAACATGCGCGAACTGACACGGGATGATCCACACTCGCGTCAGAACGCGAAGGATATTGACGCTTGTCTGGGAATTTTTCAGAAAATCTGCGCTCGCTCTGCGCTGAGCATGGCAGCATTGCGCAGATCTGCCGCGAGATCGGCCTCAACCGCCAGCAGTTCAACCGCTACCTCAATGGCAGCAGCCTGCCCTCCGCGCACAACCTGCGCCGGATTGCCCGGTATTTCGCGATCCCGGAATCGCAGCTGTTTGCCGCGCAGTCAGAGTTTGAAGCCCGCCTCGCCGAGGCAGCCGGTCCCGCCACGCACAGCCCGGGCGAGGAATTCCTGGCGCCCTTCCGCGGACAGCAGCGCAATCTGAAACGCTACCTCGGCTTCTACCACGCCTATTTCCACACCCCCTCCTGGGGCGACGGCATCTTCTGCGCGCTGACCCGGTTCATAGAACAGGACGGGCTGATTCTGTCCCGCAACCTGGAAATTGCCCATGACCCGGAGCAGAGCATCCGGCAGATCTCGCGCTATCGGGGGCTGGTGGCGATGCGGGGCAACCGGCTGTTCATCACCGAGCACGAGCGTGCCCGTGAAGGCAGCGTGGCGCAGACCATCCTATTTTCGGCCCACCGGCAGCAGCTGAAATACCTGCGCGGCATGACCATGGGGCTGGCCTGGCGGCCGTTCCCCCGCCCCTATGCTGCGCGGACGATCTGGAAACGGCTGGATGAGCGGGTCACAGCGCGCGAGGCGATTGCCGCCTGCGGCGTTCACCCGGTGCGCAGCCCGCGGATTGACCCGACAGTCAGGAAATATCTGGAAACCCCGGCCAAGGAAGATCTGCCGGACATCAACGGCAGCTACCTGCTTTAAGGCTGCAACCCCGGTGAGAAAGGCGGCCCTTCGGCCGCCTTTTCTGTTTTATTTCCGGTTTCAGTTGCCTGAGCTGCTGTCATCGCTGCCGCCGGACAGGTTGCCGGGATCGAAGGCGCCGCCGAAGCCGGAGCTGCCGCCGGTTGCGGGCGCGCTTGGGGCCGGGGCGGGGCTGCCGCCCTGCTGCTCCAGCTGCTCCTGGCGGCGCAGCTCGCGCTGGCGGCGCAGCTCCTGGATGCGCTGTTCGGTCTCCAGCCGCTTCTGCTCCTGCACATCGGCGATGCATTGCGCCGGGCTGTAGACCGATGCGGTGCCGACCACCGCCACCGTGGCGCAGGCCACAACCACCAGCGCCACCGCCGCGGCGTTGGAGCTGAGGAAGCCGGGCAGCCGCAGCCTGCCGCTTTCCAGCTCCTCCACCGTGGCCTTCTGGCGCGCCGCCGCGACCAGCTCCTTGCGGCGGATCGAGGCCTCATTGGCCAATGCTGCAATCACCGTCAGCACCACGATGATGAAGGCCAGCGCCGAGATCGCGGGGGTGATGCCATAGCGCACCTTCTGCGCCAGCTCGATGGTCAGCGTCGGGTATTCGCCGAAGGTGAAGGTGGTGGTGTTGTAGTTCTCAAAGCTCGCCAGGAACGCCAGCACCGCGGCCGAGGCAATGGCGGGCCGCATGAACGGCAAGAGCACCTTGCGGAAGGCCTGGGCGTGGGTCGCGCCCAGATCCAGCGCCGCCTCGGTCAGCGCGATGTCATAGCGCTGCAGCCGTGCCACCAGCACCAGCATGCAGTAGCTGGCGATGAAGGTGGACTGGCCGATGATGGTCAGGAACAGACCGTTCGACAGCCAGCTGTCCGCCCCCAGCCCCAGCATCCGGTTGATCCGGTCCCAGAACACCAGGGTCGAGATCCCCAGCACCACGCCGGGAATGAGGATCGGCGCGATGATGATGGTGTAATAGGTCGCCCTGAGCTTGGGCCAGATCTGGGTCAGCATCAAGGCGCCCGCCAGCCCCATCGCCACCGACAGGACCACCGTGCCCGCCCCCACCAGGATCGAGTTCCAGATGCCGTTCAGGATCCGCTCGTCGCGGAACAGCGCCGCGAACCACTCGAAGGTCAGGCATTCCCAGGGCGTCATCCGCGGGAACGACGGCGAGTTGAAGGCGGTGGCCGACATGATCACCAGCGGGCCCAAGAGATAGGCAAAGAAGATCGCCAGATAGACCCACAGGCTCAGGCGCATAAAGGAGAAGGACTTCATTTGCCGATATCCCCCATGTTCACCTTAAAGAGCCGCATGACGGCCAGCACCAGCAGGATACAGGTGACCAGCAGCACCACCGCATAGGCTGCGCCCTGCGGCCAGTCGGAGTTGTCGTTGAACTGCTGATAGATCAGCTGGGTGAACCACAAGCTGGACGGCCCGCCCAGGATCTGCGGCGCCGCCAGCGCGCCCGCCGACAGCATGAACACCATGGTGCAGCCCGAGCTGATGCCCGGCTTGGCATAGGGGATGACCACCCTGCGGTGGATCTTGGTCCAGCTGGCGCCCATGTCCCGCGCTGCCTCGATCTGGTTGCGGTCCAGGCTCTCGATCACATTGTAGATCGGGAAGATCATCAAGAGGATGTAGGCGTAGCCCAGACCCGCATAGAGCGCGATGTCATTGCGGATGAAGTCGAAGGGCGTGTCGAAAATCCCCAGGCCGACCAGGGCGTTGTTCAGAACCCCGGTCTCGCCGAAGATGATCCGCAGGGCAAAGGCGCGCAGGATCTCGTTGATCCAGTAGGGGATGATCAGCATCAGCGCGAAGATGCGGATGTGATTGCCCTTGGTCTGGGCCAGGTAATAGGCGATCGGGTAGCACAGGATCAGGTTGAAGAGGGTGACGCAGACCGCCGCCACCAGGGTGCGGAAGAACACCTTGAGGTCGACCGCGTTATAGTCCTGGCTGCCGCCCTCGGGGCCGTAGATCAGGTATTTGTAATTCTCCAGCGTGTAGACGTCCCTGGGCCCGCCGATTTCCGGCGGCGGCAGGTTGGGGCGGAAGGAAAAGTCGAGCATCGACAGCTGCGGCAGGATGATGAGGCCGATGGTCCAGAACAGGACCAGCCCCAGCATCAGGCTGCCCATGCCGGTGCCGTTGCGTTTGAAGAACTCCCTCAGGAAGCTTGGCATGATCCGGGCCTCCTCATTCCGCGGCCAGCTCGCCCGCAGGCACGATGACGGCGTTTTTCGTCTCGTATTCCAGGGTGATGTTCTGGCCGGTGTGATCGTCGAACGACTGGCCCAGGTTGGGGATCGAGACCTTCAGCTCCTTGCCGCCGTCGCCTTCCATGAAGATGTTGAAGGCATTGCCCTCGAACTCCTCGTGGTTGACGCGGGCGGTGACGAAGTGATCGCCGCTGGCCCCCTGCGGCGCCAGCGCAAAGGCCTCCGGGCGGATGAACATCATCGCCTCGTCGCCCTCTTTCATCCTGCCCTGGTTGGCACTGGAAATGCGCGCCACCAGCTCGCCGGAGCGGTTGGTGGCGATCAGCGCCTCATCGCCCATCACCCGCTTGATCCTGCCGCGGAAGACGTTGTTTTCGCCCACAAAAGACGCGGCAAAGGCGGTGGCGGGGTCATTGTAGATGGTCTTGCCGTCACCGATCTGGTCGATCACGCCCGCCTTCATCACCGC